>JAAXGF010000150.1 GCA_012267605.1 Alphaproteobacteria bacterium
ATCAGACCTGGGCAGTTACAAAATGCCTTTAATTCCGCAGTTGCGCTTGATCCAAAATCGTTAGAAGTGTTAACCGGCCTTGGGGCCCTTGCGTTGACTCGCGGAGAGCTTGATCCGTCAGCGGAGTTTTTAGCGCGGGCACAAGAAATCGACTCCGACAATTACCAAGTCAAAGTTCTTGAGGGCGATATTGCGCTTGCCGGAGGTGATTTTGGCAGCGCTGAATCGGCGTTCAAGCAAGCCACTATTTTACGGCCCAATTTCGTCGTTCCGATGCTCGGTGTCGCCCGAGCGCAACTCGCCGGGGGCAAGGCCGAAGACGCGCTCCGGCAGACCGAGGAAGCCATCAAGCTCGCCCCGGGCGTATTCCAAGCCCACTACTTGCGCATGGCGGCCACGTTCGAGCTCAAGAGTTACCAATTAGCGGTGCAATACGCTGATGAGATTCTCGGTGCGGGGGAAGATCATATCCCTACTCTTTTAATTCGGGGTGCGTCGAATCTCGCTCAAGAATACAACGAAGCTGCGCTTTCCGACCTGAGCCGAGTCGTGGCCGCGGCACCAAACAATGGGTATGCGCGCCGACTCCTCGGTCAGGCACAATTGCACTTGGGCGAAACGGAACAAGCCTATGAAACCGTTGCCATTGGCGTGGAATCGAACCCCGATGATCTGGGGCTGTTGCGCATGGCTGGTGCCTTGGCTTTTCGCAAGGGCGATCTTGCGACCAGCAGAAAATTCCTTGAGCAGGCTGTCGAGCATGCCCCAGAGAATGCGAAGCTGATAGCCCAGCTTGGACTTACGAACGTCGCCCTCGGCGATCAAGATGCAGGAGTGAAGGAAATTGAGCGGGCGATTGAGTCATCCCCCGACCTATCCCAGCTGGAACTTCGCCTGGTCTTGCAGTACATCGCGGAAGGCAAATACCAAGAGGCAATCAAGGCAGCCAAGCGATTTCAGAATCGACACCCGGAGCTAGGCGCCGGTTATAGCCTTGAAGCCATGGCCCTCATTTCGCAGGGTGAACGCGATGCGGGAATCGCACTCTTGGAAGAAACACTAGAGCGCCTCCCCGGGGATACAGAGGCCTCGCATCTCCTGGCGGCGATCGCCCTTACCGAAGATCGCTTGGACGATGCACGAGCACGATACCAAACCGTTCTTGAATTCAATCCCGACCATACCAGAACACTGACACGGCTCGCCGGGATCGAATTCCGGGATGGGAACAAGGATACCGCACGGGCGTTGTTGTCACAGGCGATCGAGGCCAAAGCTGATGCAGCGGAGCCTCGTGTCGTGCTGGCCCAAATTTTACTCGTCGAGGGGCAAGTCGATGAGTCTCTCGCCACGGGACAAGAGGGTTTGCGAACCAATCCTGAGCATCCGGCTCTCCTCGAGGTCGTGGGCAAGGGACAGATCCAAGCCCGCAAGCCCGCGGAAGCGCTTGCGACCTTTCAGCGGCTTACGGAAGCCGCGCCTAATTTGGCGGCGGCCCACGTTTTGGTCGCGGGCGCGGCGTTAATTACGCGCGACCTGGACATTGCAGAGGAAGCGGTAAACACAGCGCTATCCATTGAACCCGATCAACGAGCTGCAAAACTTATGTACGCCAAAATCCCCCTTATCAAGGGAGACATCGACACGTCTCGCTCGCGTATCGCGGAACTCGAATCCGCTTTTCCCGACGAACCGGCCGTTATGGATCTCACTGGAAACCTGGCGCTAGCGGAGCGACGATTTGACGATGCGGTCACGATTTTCGCCCGCTTGGTTGAGGTCCAGCCGACAGTGGCTTCCTTGCTTCGCCTGGCCGAATCACGATGGTGGGCGGGAGAGCGAGACGCTGCGATCGAAACCCTGAAGGATTGGCTGGACGACCGGCCCGAGGACCATGCGGTCCGCTATCGCTTGGGAGAGTATTCTGCCACAGTCGGCCAATGGGAAATGGCCAGGAACAGTTTCGCTGCCGTCGTGGAAACCACTCCCGATAGCGCCGTTGCCCAGAACAACTTGGCCTGGACCCTGTCGGAACTAGGATCGTTCGCGGAGGCTCTGGTTCACGCAGAGAAGGCCCACGAATTGGCTCCCGAGATCCCGGAGATCATGGATACCCTAGGAATGATTCACCTTCAAATGGGTAACCACAATGAAGCGGTTGAAAAGTTGGGCCGAGCGGCAATCTTTAGGCCGGACAGCGGCGGCATTCGATTGAACTACGCACGAGCCCTCTACAAGAGTGGGGATGCACATCGAGCCCGACTTGAGCTCAAAGACATGCTCTCCTCTATCGGTTCGTTCCCCGAGCGCGACACAGTAAAGGCACTGCTTACGAAGTGGAGCCCATCCCAATCCGAGTAGCCACCAATTACAAACTTATGGCATGTTCGGGATTTGCGCGAATTCACTCAAACGAGCCGTAGCGAGTTTGGCGGTGATGTCACTGCCGTATAGCGGCCCGCTAGTTACCTTCCCAGCGACGGAAACCGATGGGTAGCAAAGAGTTTATGGCACTGAACACAGTTCTCGATCATTTCAGAAAGATAGTACCGTTCCGTGTCGATTTTCTGACCGCGCGCCGCCTCGGCCAATTTCTTGGCACTTCGATGCAGCTTACGGTCGAGGGCGACAAAGGCCTGCGGCAACGACGCGATGAGCTTGTCCGTCTCCTCGCTATTGCCTGAATGCTCAAGCACGAAACTCTGGTGAATTATTCGACTTTGCTCCGCCACAATTCGGTGTTCGCCGATCACCACTGCTTGTACGATTTCGTTGAGAGCACGGGCAATTACCTTCATCTCTTCCTGAATGAGCCCGCTCAGCTTTGGCGGAATCAAGATTTTGTCGGCTTTGTTCGCCGACTGAAGCTCCCACACAGGCCAGGACACCAAAACCGCGAGTGCAATTCCGGCAACGGCAATCTGCCTCATACGTTTTCTCATAACAATACGTCCCATCAAAATTGACAATGGCATCACGTGATAATCGGGCACCGTTAGCCCTAGCGCAATTTGCCAGCACAGGGAAATCTAAAATCAAACCTCTGCTATTCCGTAGTGTTTTGGCGCAGTTTGCAGCGATCGCACATTATCCGACGTCGGTGTGCCGATGAAGCTCATGGCTCTGATACTCGATGTCGACGGCACTTTGGCCGAAACGGAGACCACCCATCTCAAAGCCGTCAACGGCGCATTCGAATCAATGGATCTATCGTGGAGATGGTCCCGATCGCTTTACCGCGAGCTATTGGCAACCGCCGGTGGACGAGCGCGGATTTTGCGGTTTCTAATTGAAAACTGTCCAGGGGAAAACCGCGAGGCCCTCGAAGACCTCGCTGTTCGCCTCCACGCCGAGAAAGATCGGCGGTATCGTGCATCGCTGGAGGCCGGTGAAATCCGCTTGCGGCCCGGCGCCGAGCGGCTGATCGGCGAGGCGCGCTCCGCTGGACTCGCCTTGGCGGTGGCAACCGCCACCGGCCGGAAGAATTTCGAGATGCTGCTTCGCCACGCGGGTGGGCCAGAATCCTCTGAGTGGTTCGATGTGGTTTGCACAGGTGGTGACGCAGCCCGTCATAAACCAGCGCCAGACATTTATTTGCAGGTACTGGCGAAACTCGGACTACCGGCGGGGGCCTGCGTCGCTATTGAGGATTCAAACCTCGGTGTTGCATCGGCGCAGGGGGCGGGGCTGCCAGTGGTCGTCACTGAATCGAGCTTCACTACTGGAGAGGACTTCGTTGGAGCGATCGCCGTTCTCTCGGACCTTGGAGAGCCGGATCAGACGATGAAAGTGCTGCGCGGCACAGCCTTCGGAAAACGGTTGGTGGACATCGAGCTTTTGCGGCGCTGGCATCAGGAGGCGACGAAGTGAAATCTGGCAAGGTAGATCCAGCGTTCCAGCGCAAAGAAATTTCGGTAGCGGTCCGTCAAATAACGTCTGCGACTCGGAACTCCGGTGCAGGCAAAACGCTGTCTTCACTATAATAGTTTATTCCGAATTCTTGGAGTATCTGAAAGGTTCTTGTTTTCTGTTCGTTCGATACTTTTTTCTTCCATCTTTCAACCAGAAATTTTCGGCTTTCGGCACTACCACTTTCGATTGCTGTGCTGGTCCGATAGCCGGTGTCACTATGGACGACAGTTTTCGAAGGTTTTTTTAGGTGTGCGTCGTAATCGTTCAACGCATCCAATTTTAAACATTCGCGCAAATATCTGAACGTAGACTGAGGGTTTAATACGATTTCCTCGTAGCTGATGCGCGTCCAAGATTCAGGGATATCTTTGCGAGTAAGAAGATAATTTTGCAAGTACCAATCCAATATCGCCAATTCGAAAATATCGCCCTCTTCAAAAAGTTGCTTCGAAAAATTCATTTGCTGCTTTGTCAGATGCCGAAAAAGAGCGCATCGGGAATCCAACAGATATGGCAACCGAGGCAACTTATGGTGAGACAGAGAAACGGAAATGGGATGACGAATCAAAATTAAAATGAGGGCATCGAATTCTTCTTCAAACCAACGCAGCATATCTTCACCGCCATGAATAATTTTGAAAAAATTCCGATTCGTTAAAAAACGACCGTCTTTCTGAAAAAAAGTGGAATTAAATTCAGTTAACTCGTTTCGGATCAATTTAGAAAAATACCTACCATACTTTAATTCTCGGTCTTGTAATATCGTCGCATCTTCCCAAGAGCTTACTCCCAGCTCTCTTCGTTTCACCGGATCATTGATGCTCAAGGGTTCGTCGATCGTCTTCATTCCCGGCTCGCTGGCCATTATTTCCAGAACCAGGGTGGAGCCGCTACGAGGACTCGAAAACATAAAAATATCTGGTTTCGATGCAGGCTGATGAATATTTGAAATTCGGCCAAGAATCTTACGGCGCAACGCGTTTAGCCATAAGGGTTCAATGCTTTTCCGTTCGGGTACATTCTGCGAAAAAGCTTGTTCTCTATCGGCAATAAACATCTGCAAACGTAAGTGATTTCGGAGACAAATAAAGAGTTTTCCCTCTTATAACGGAGAACTTAGCACGGGTGGTGTTAGTAGCAAGTTAAAATGGACGGCGTAAACGGCTTGCCGACACCGATCCTTTAGCGCAATCTTCAGGCGGCAACAGTGCGAAATCCCGCCATCACGTCGCGACGATCCGGCGTAAAGAAGTTGCGGTAGCGGCCGGTGATCAAACGGCTGCGAGTTGCCCAGGCGCCACCACGCAGAACCTTTGTCTCGTAAAACACCGGTTGCGAATAATCTTTATAGGCATCCGGCGAAAAACCCGGGAATGGAGCGAACGTACTTGACGTCCATTCCCAAACATTTCCGAGCATTTGCCTACAACCGAATGCACTGTCGCCATCGGGAAGGGCCCCAACGTCGATACAACCGAGCGCGTAACCATCCAAGTTAGCATATCGGGGTTCGGGCCGGGTCTCTCCCCACGGGTAAGTTCGTTTTTTCGACTTCAAGCCGTCACTCGCCGGCTCGCCGAGAGCAGCCGCTTCCCATTCCGACTCCGTCGGTAAGCGGCGCTCCGCCCACGAGCAATAAGCGTTTGCCTCAAACCAATTGACATGAATGACCGGCTGGTGCAGCGGCAGGGTTTCAACTTGGTCGAATTGCCGGATGTTCCAGTCTCCCTCACCACTGCGTAGCCAGTAGACCGGATGCTGGGCACCCGACGCCCCAAGCCATTTCCATCCTTCGTCGCTCCAAAATTCCGCGCGGCGATACCCGCCGGCATCGACGAAAGCAGCGAATTCCTCGTTGGTCACCGGCGCTTTTGCAATGGCGAATGGGCCGAAGGAAACCGGATAAGCCCATTTCTCATTATCAAAAACGATCGGGGCGTCTGGGTCCGATCCGAGCGTGAAGGTTCCGCCGGGAACCAAAGCGTCGCCGCCATGACCGCCAGCGCACGAATTCCCAGGTGCCAACCCGGGAGTGAAGCGGGGTTCCGGATAGGCCAGTGTTTGCCGGGAATAAGTGTAGGCTTCCGTGTGCATGTCTTCGTGGAAGGTTGCGAACTGGTACATATAGCTGTCCTGCTCGCTCGCTTGCCCGGCCTCGAGTCTGGCGATGCACCGATCCATGACGTTTTCAATGTAATCCAGTGTATCGGGCATCGAGAGGAGTGGCAGATCCCAGCGGACGTCGTGATTGATGGCGATCGAATCGTAGATTTCGTCACCAGGGGGATGAATCGGAGCCCGACCGTAAAGGTCGCGCAGAATAAATTTCTCGTAAAACCAGGCAACGTGCCCGATTTCCCAACGCAAAGGGTTGACGATCGGCAAACGCGGTCCCATTAGCTGATCCTCGTCGAGGCCGGCAACTAGATCCAAAGTGCGCCCGTGGGCTTCGGACATGATGTCCTTGAGGTATTCGGAACTCACTGGTTGCGTCATTGTTTTCGTCCGCGCAACTGACCGCTAGAGTGGCGGTGTGAACATTATCCTAGTCACCCCAGCCAAGAAACAATCAAGGGCGGGAAACCGTACCAC
>JAAXGF010000004.1 GCA_012267605.1 Alphaproteobacteria bacterium
GAGTCGTAGGGTGGCCGCCCGCCCTTGGAACCGTCCGAACGCGACAACGCCGCCTCTAAATCGCCGCGGAAAACCTCGAAATCAATGACCCGCGAAAACGCTTCGAGATGATCACCAAGATCGCTCAGCCGACGAAGCCGATTTTCAAAATCCCAAAAACCTGGTTGCGACACGATGCTTCCCCCAAAATCACTCCTCCCCCGATTGAATCATTTTCCTCCCAAAATCGCGAGGTTTTTAGAAGTGTCCAGCTGATCCTGGGTTTCAACACCTTCCGCGGCGATGCGAAGGTTGAGGCTCTTTGCCAGTGAAATTATGGCTTTTGCGATAATCGCATCGTCTTGATCATCGTTCAAATGGCTTACAAATGACCGGTCGATCTTGAGTGTATCGACCGCGAATCGCTTCAAGTACGCGAGGGAGGAATGACCGGTGCCAAAATCATCAATGGCCAGTTTCACGCCTATCGTATGAAGTTGGTGCAATATGGCCATCGTTTCCTCGACGTTTTCCATAATCATCGATTCAGTTATTTCGAGTTCTATTGAATTAGGCTCAATTTTATACGCCTCAATCACGTTCTTGATGATTTCAACGAACTCCGAGCGGCGAAATTGGATCGTCGAGATATTCACCGCAACGGGTATTTGCGGAAGACCATCTTGGATCCAGGCAGCGCACTGCTGACATGCCGCCCGCAACACAGATTCTCCGATTGACGAAATGAGCCCTGATGATTCGGCAATTGGAATGAATTCATCCGGGGGAATATTTCCACGTTCCGGGTGCTCCCAGCGCAACAGCGCCTCAGCGCCAACCATGTCTCCCGAGGCGATATCAATCTTGGGCTGATACAAGAGACTAAATTGATCGCGGGCCAAGGCAATTCGCAGTTCGTTCTCTAACCACTTACGTTTCTGTGCCTTGGCGTTAAGCTCGGAGTCATAAAACGCGAAGGTACCTCGGGCTTTACGTTTTGCTTGATAGAGCGCCAAATCGGCGTGCTGGAGGATATCATCGGGGTCATCGCTATCCATCGGAAATACCGTAACGCCAATACTGGCCGATGTGGATACTTGATGGCCGTCCAACACAAATGGCTGGGTCAACAAAGTTGAAATTTTGCCCAACAGCGCCGTAATCGATTCGATATTCGTTAAGTTTGTCGCAATGATGGCGAACTCGTCGCCACCAAGGCGAGCGACCGTATCCGTTTCACGGGTGCATGATACCAGACACTTCGCCGCCTCTTTATTCAGTTGGTCTCCTATGGGATGACCGAGGGTATCGTTGACATCCTTGAAATGGTCCAGATCGAGTAGCAGAACGGCCATCATGGATTTGGTCCGCTTCGCATTGGCGATCGCCGTGCACAAACGGGCGCGAAACGCGCACCGATTTGACAGACCCGTGAGCTCGTCGCATTCCGCAAGAAAGAGCAGACGTTGCTCGATTTTCTTATGCTCGAGGGCGTAACGGATCGTACGGGCGAGCATCGGCGCGGTCGTCTCACCCTTGACCAGATAATCAGTTGCACGACTCACCATAGCTTGACGGTCGATCTCGGGGCTGTCCTGGCCGGTGAGCAAAATGAACGCACCAGGATGGGATGATCCGGTTGCTTCCCTGATGAGCTCGAGCCCGGTACACGATCCTAAATCGTGATCCACAAGGTAGACATCGTGCAAGCGCTCGCGAATCGTATCGCGTGCTTCCTCGCCATCGGAAACCCATTCAAGGTTTAAACGATCTCCGAATGCCTTTCGCAGCATCTCGCGTGTGAAAAAATGATCGTCCTCATTGTCTTCAACGAGAAGGATGGCTGGCGGTTCCGACATACCCCGTTTAACCTTGCCGCTACGCTATGAAACTTTCCGAACTTTGTGCGTAATTCCATAGTCCATCGGCGTTGCCAATATATTAACCAGAGGCTAACGGACAAAATTTTGACAGTGAGTTCCCGCCTGCTGTTATCCCCATTTGCGCATCTATTTTCCATTTTTTTCAATACCTTACGTAATACTCGCCATTAGGCCAATTGATTCATCTCAAGGTCCCCCTCGGCGGAACACGAAACAGCACCGCCGGTCCATGCGGTGACGAATGCAAACGAAATGGGCGATTTATACGAGCGTTCATCAACAACGGGTTGCACTGCCAGAAGGACGCATGTTCAAGCGTTGGTACCAGTGCCACTCGCGGGTTGTTCTGTTTGGTACGCCTGATCCGCGCCAGGCAAGCCTGAGCGGCCATTAGAGCGTGTCGCGAATATTTGCGTTGCGAATCTTCGAACCAATGGTCGAACGTGGCGCAAGGCAATAGACCACGCAAATAAACGCTCACCACAAGGCCATATAGGTTTCCTGATCTCCGGTCCAAGCCCTCAAGGGAGGGGTTTGGCACGAGTCGCCGTTTGACTCTTCTCCCACTCGATCGCCAATCGATGAGCTTTGGCGATTTAGTCAGTGGTCATGCGGTTGGCGAGAAGTTCGAGGATTTTTGCAGCCTTGGCGTGGCCTTGGCGCGCTGCCAAGCTGAACCAAACATGCGCTTGGACGTCGTCTTGCGGAAGGCCTTCTCCAGTTGCGTACAAACGAGCCAGATTCGCTTGGCCAACGGGGTGACCCTGCTCGGCTGCACGTCGGTACCACTTCGCAGCCTTGGAAGAATCCTGGACAACGCCGTTCCCCTTGTGAAAAAGGGTACCGAGGTTAGTTTGCGCTTCGCTATCACCCTGTTCAGCAGCACGTTGATACCATTTCGCCGCGAGCGCACCGTCTTGTGGCACGCCCTTCCCTTCCTGATACATTAGCCCAAGGTAAAACTGGGCTGCCGCATCGCCTTTTTCGGCACGCACTTGCAACTCAAACACCGCGGGATCTAGGGCGCCCTCGGCACCGCCTTTCGGGGCCGCGCGCGCACTATCTCCAGCGCCGTCGACTGTGAAGAAAATCATTGCCACGGCGGCAAGCCGAACGGTGTGCATATTCATCGAAGCGAGACGCCGCGCCAATCTTCGGCCACCATCTCAGGTGCGCGTGACATAGGTTCGCGCAATCATGTCATGCCAAGCCTGCTCGTTCTTGGAAAACAGCAGCCAGACGAAACCGAGTCCGAGGGGAAGGATCGACAAGATCTTGGCAAGGTTTCTGCTAATCGCACCAAGCCAGCCGAGGCGTTGGCCGGAATCACCTACCACCTTAATTTCCAAGAGTCGTTTGCCAAAAGTCGCTTGGCTAGGCGATGCCTCGAATACCGTCGAATAGACGATCCAAATGACGTACGAGACATTGCGGACAAGATCAAATTCAAATTCGAGGAAAACATAAAAAAACACTGCCGTGAATAGCGCAATCGGTACGATATCGATCAACACAGCGGCGAGCCGCCGCCAAATTCCCGCGTAGGTCATGACAACATTCCGTATTCACCGTCGCACTGGCCCATAATGTGCTTGCCGTTCAACGAGCGCAACCCGCAGCGCTCGGGCTAAATTGACCCTCGACAGGAAATTCTCTCGGGCATCGCTTGTAATACGATCGTTCGTTGGTGTATGCCTGGAGGATATACGCGCAGGAGCGCCACGCGCCGCCACTTACCAAAAAGGGGCGTGAGAGACGGAAACCAGCCATGGTCAAGCAAGCAAACCCCGATCACCCCGTTCACACCTTGATCGCCGAGCGATGGAGCCCTTATGGTTTCGCTGACCGGCCAGTCCGGGAGGCTGATTTATGCTCGCTGTTCGAAGCGGCGCGCTGGGCTGCGTCGTCGTATAACGAACAACCGTGGAGCTATATCGTCGCACGCAAGGAAAGAGGTGAGGAGTTCTCCCATCTGCTCTCTTGCCTGGTCGAAGCCAACCAGGGCTGGGCCAAGGCGGCGCCGGTACTAATGCTCAGCGTCGTAACCTTCAATTTCCGCCGCAACAACAAACCCAACCGCGCCGCCGAACATGATTTGGGCCTATCTGCCGGCAATCTATCCTTGGAGGCGACAGCGCGTGGTCTGTCGGTACATCAGATGGCCGGAATTCTGCCCGAACGTGCGCGCGAACTTTACCGTATCCCCGCAGGTTCGGAGGCGGTAACAGGTTTTGCGATCGGTTACGCCGCCGATCCCGACGCGGTTCCCGATCCATTCGCAGAACGCGACCGCGCGCCGCGACAACGCAAACCGCTGAGCGCGTTCGTATTCGGCGGTGAGTGGGGAAAGGCTACGGATGTGGTCGGTGGGTAATTCCATTCCGCGCGCCCGGCTGCGAAGAGCCTAACGATTACAGAAAACCGTACAGCAACTGATCGAACGAAGCGAGGACAGGTATGACGGCGGGGGCACCGCGCGTCGGTTACAGCATGAGTTTCGAGCCCAGCCCGAAACGCATTCGCGTTGTTTTCAACGGGCGAGACGTTGCCGACAGCGATCAGGTAATGATTCTGCGCGAGACACGGCTACCGCCGGTCTACTATTTCCCGCGCGACGACGTGCGCATGGAACTGTTACGGCGCACCGACCACCACACCCACTGTCCGTTCAAGGGCAACGCCGCCTACTGGACCGTGGCTGCCGATGGAAAGCAGGCCGAAAACGCGGCCTGGAGCTACGAAGATCCGTTCGAGGACGCGGCCCAAATCAAGGACTACATCGCGCTCTATTGGGACCGCATGGACGCCTGGTTCGCCGATGGGGAGCGCTTGGACCACGAAGGTAGCGACGGTACGCTTTCGACCAACCACCCATTCGCCGATTGGCTAATCCGCGACGCTTGGCAGAACAGCAGCGTTGAAGATTTGATGGTCCGCTTGGCTGATCATCTGGTGGCGTCGGGTATGCCGCTGATGCGGATGCGCGTGTTGGTGCGCACCCTCCATCCCCAGCTATTCGCCACCAGCTATACGTGGGATAGGAAATCTGGTGCCGTGGAGGCCTACCAGGCGCGCCACGAAGTATTGGGAAAACGAGAATATCTGGAAAGCCCCTACGCGGCGATCTTGGATGGCGCCGGCGGAGTCCGTCGCCGACTAGAGGGCGCCGAGCCGCGCCTTGATTTCCCCATCCTCAAGGAACTCCATGCAGACGGTGCGACCGATTACGTTGCCATGCCGATGACCTTTTCGGACGGCCAGGTCAATATCCTTACCTTGATCGCCGACGGCCCCGGCGGGTTCTCGACGAGTGGTCTCGGCCATCTCCACGAAATCCTACCGGTCTTGAGCCGCTTGTTCGAGGTTCACGCCCTGCGCCTCACTGCGGTGACTCTGCTGGATACCTACATCGGTAAGCACACCGGCCAACGGGTTCTCGACGGTCAGATCAAACGGGGGGATGGAGAGGACATGCACGCCGTGATCTGGTTCTGCGATCTGCGTAGCTCGACGTCCCTGACCGAAGCCCTACCACGCGACGCCTATCTAAATCTGCTCAACCAGTATTTTGACTGCATGGCCGGGGCCGTGCTCGACCACGGCGGCGAGGTGCTAAAGTTCATCGGCGACGCGGTGCTCGCCGTCTTCCCCATTGGCGACGGTAGCCAGCCACCAGCGCAAGCCTGCGCCAACGCCGTCGCCGCCGCGTGCGACGCCTATCGCCCACCATGCTGAACACTCACCGACGGCTGTCAGGCGTGGTGCCTGTGGGGTTTGGCGTCGCCCTTCACCTGGGCACCCTGCTGTACGGCAACGTCGGCACCTCGGAGCGCCTCGATTTCACTGTCGTTGGCGCAACCGTCAACGTCGCCGCGCGTATCGAGGGCCTGTGCAAAGCCCTGGGCCACTCGATCCTTTTCTCGGAAGCCTTCGCCGAGGCCTACGAGGGCGAGCTGACATCGCTTGGCGAACACACCTTGCGCGGCGTTCAAGCCAAACAAAAAATTTTTACGCTCGCGTCTTTCAAGGAGGCGGCGGGGTAGAAGTTTTTTCACCAAGCCGTTCTTCTTTGCCCCTGCTCACCGTCTCCGCGATGTGTTGCAGGGCAGCAGCGTACCAGGCTCTGCAAGTGTTGGGGGACTTGCCAGCGAAGCCGGCGATGCGCCGCCAGGACAGACCGTTGGCGCGGCACCACAGAATTTTCTGAGCATCACGTGGCAGCAAGCGCAGCCATCCCAAGGTTTCGTCGAGGCGACCGATCGCCTCCGGGCTGGCCGGGGCCCGCCGCAAGCGGGCGTCACCATAGCCATAAGCCTCGTGACTCGCGCGCACGAACTCGGGCCAGCGCGTCAGGTTCCTTTGCATGCCCTTTTCGGGCAAGCGCTTCAAGGTGTCGACCGCCTCGGCTATGCGGTCCGCCACATCGACGGCCGTATATCCTACCGCTCCATTGGACAGCGTCGGATTTAGCCGAGAACTTTGCGATGGGGCACCAGCGATCATCGGCTTCGCCCTCACGCCAAACCGCTGGCAAAGGGGCCGTCGTCGAGACAGGCCGGGCAAATTCGATTGCCAATATGCTGACTTGGAAATTTCCCCTGGCAATGTAGGCAACGACGCATGACTGCAGCCTCACCGTTCCCGGACGTTGCCCGGCGGTGCGCAAGATAGTGGCCCGCCGCTCGCAGCTTGCGCACTTTGCTTTCCACGGCACGTAGCGAGAAGCCCATGGCGCGGCTTGCCTCAATTGCTGAAAGTCCTTGATTCCAAAGAGATATAAGACGTTCGGCCGTGCCGATTGACCAACGCGGTGTAGGGGGTATGGGTGCGGTGGCGGACATGATCGGTTATTCCCGTTTTGTTCTATATTGTCGAAGCACATGAAATGCGTTTATGATGAGGCTGTCAATAGGATTTTTCCTAATTATCGGTATATTGCCGTCGCCGTGATGACGGGGCGGCCTGGAACCGAAGCGCGTAGTTTGTGCCGGACGCAGCCGGGAGACCGGCGAGGCGGCGAACCAAACGAACTGTCAGCAACGGGATCGACCTATCGGATGGGGTCGCCGGCAGCGTGGTTCCCGAAAAGGAAAGGAGTTACCATGGGCGCATTAGCCAGGGCTCTGCGGCACCGCATGAACGCCCGGGGGTTCAATCAGAAATCCCTCGCCCGCAAGGCGGGCCTTAACGAAACCGGCGTACGGGACATTATCCAAGGCAAATCTCGCCATCCACGGCACGACACCATTCAAAAAATTGCTCACGCCCTCGGATGCTCGGTCGCGGATTTGCTCGAACCCGGAGATCCAGCACCACCTCCGACCGATCTCCCCGGAGACCTGGCCTTCGTAACGGTGTACGACGTTGCAGCATCCGCTGGACAAGGATTGTTGATCGACGCCGAGCACGAGAGTGGGCGGCTGGCCTTCCGCGCCGAGTGGCTGCGTTCGGTTACCGGTGCCACGCCCAACGACTTGGCGGTGATTACCGTGCGCGGCGACAGCATGTTCCCCACCCTGGCGGACGGAGATTCGATTCTCGTCGATCTGACTCAGCGCACGCCAGCACGCGACGGCATATACATCATCCGTTTCGGCGAGGTCGTGTTGGTGAAAAGGGTGCGCATCGACCCGGTTCGCCATCGGGTTTCGATATCCTGCGATAACACCAATTACCCGCCAATCGACCCAGTCGATCCGGGCGAACTCGACGTTGCCGGCCGGGTCATTTGGTTGGGCCGTCGGTTATGATCCGGTAAGATGTTTACGATCGGAGGCCTGCCGGCGCGGCGGGCCGAACATTGCGCGGTTTCGACCTCGTGATATAAGTATATGGTCCGAAACGGGAAAATTGGCCTACAGCATGGTCTCCACCGTCGCCATATTCAATGGCCCAAATCTCAACTTGCTCGGTACCCGGGAGACGGAAATTTACGGTCGTGACTCCCTAGCCGACATTGAATCGGAATGCGCTAGCGTGGCCGACGGTTTGGATTTGGAAATCGATTTTCGCCAATCCAACGACGAGGGTAAATTGGTCGGGTGGATCCAAGAAATGTGCGCAGCGGGCTTGATCCTCAATGCTGGCGCTTATACCCATACATCTGTGGCCATCCTCGACGCCTTGCGTGCTAACCCCGTACCCGTAGTTGAGGTGCATCTGTCGAACATTCACCAGCGAGAATCGTTTCGCCGCCGCTCTTACGTGTCGCTGGCTGCGCGCGGCGTAATTTGCGGTTTTGGCCCGCACGGTTACA
The DNA here is from genome assembly GCA_012267605.1 of Alphaproteobacteria bacterium. Classification (GTDB taxonomy): domain Bacteria; phylum Pseudomonadota; class Alphaproteobacteria; order JAAXGF01; family JAAXGF01; genus JAAXGF01. The sequence continues at coordinate 8,119 of JAAXGF010000004.1, forward strand.
CGCTTGCGCTCAACGCCATGGCCAAGCTACTGCACGCCCGGAAAGCTCCGTGATGGCCACCAAGAAATCCATCGTCGACGGCGCGTTGATCCGAGAACTTGCTGATCTTCTCAAGGAAACCGGCCTGAGCGAAATCGAAATCGGTGAAGGTGAACGACGGGTGCGCGTTGCCCGGGGCGCGCCGACCAACCATGACGCCAGTGTGGAACCGGCCGCGCCGTCCCCATCTGTCACAGCACCCGCGCTGGCGTCGCACCCGGCGGCAGACAGCCATCACCCCGGCGCGGTAACATCACCAATGGTCGGCACGGTTTACGTCGCCCCTGAACCGGGTGCGGACCCATTCGTCAAGCTCGGCGATTCGGTGAAGGAGGGGCAGACACTGCTCATCGTTGAGGCGATGAAGGTGATGAACCCCATACGCGCGCCCCGCACTGGTCGGGTGAGCCAAATCCTAATCTCCGACGGCGCGCCGGTTGAATATGGCGAGGCACTCATAATCCTCGAATAGGGGTGCCTCTGGGCCATGGTCGATGTTCGATAAAATTCTAATTGCGAACCGGGGCGAAATCGCGCTCCGGGTCCATCGTGCTTGCCGAGAGATGGGCATTAAGACCGTCGCCGTTCATTCCTCCGCAGACGCCGACGCGATGCACGTGCGCCTAGCCGACGAGAGCGTGTGCATCGGGCCACCATCGGCCAAGGACAGCTATCTGAATATTCCAGCAATAATATCAGCCGCTGAGGTCACCAACGCCGATGCCATTCACCCCGGTTACGGTTTTCTCGCCGAAAATCCGGGATTCGCGGACATCGTCGAGGAGCACGGATTTGTCTTCATCGGCCCACACCCCAACCATATCCGTATGATGGGCGACAAGTTGGCGGCGAAATCCGCTGTCAAGGCGGCCGGGCTCCCGGTCGTTGCCGGTTGCGATCAAGCTCTGGTCAACGCTAACGAGGCCCGTCGCCTTGCCGAATCGATTGGCTATCCGGTACTTCTGAAACCAGCTGCGGGTGGGGGGGGGACCGGCATGAAGGTGGTGCGGGAACCCGGCGCCATGAACGACGCGCTGGTTGCCGCACGCACCGAGGCCAAGGCTAGTTTTGGCAATGGCGACGTGTTCATGGAAAAGTTTCTCCGTAGCGCCCGACACATTGAAATCCAGGTGCTGGCCGACGGCCAAGGTAACGTCGTCCACCTCGGCGAACGAGATTGTTCGCTCCAGCGCCGGCACCAAAAGCTCGTCGAGGAAACGCCTTCGCCAGCGGTGAACGCGGCGGACCGGGACGCTCTCGGGGAGACGGTTGTAACCGCGGTTCGCCGTCTTGGTTATCGCGGCGTCGGTACAGTCGAGTTTCTGTACGCCGACGGCGCATTTTATTTCATCGAGATGAACACGCGGCTTCAGGTCGAGCACCCAGTGACGGAAATGGTTACCGGAATCGACTTGGTCCGGGAGCAAATTCTCGTTGCTGCCGGGCGGCGTCTCGATCTCGAGCAAGGAGACATCGCGTTTCAAGGCCACGCCATTGAATGCCGAGTCAACGCTGAGCATCCAGTGACGTTCGCCCCATCTCCCGGCGAGGTGACCACCTATCACGCCCCTGGTGGTTTGGGCGTACGCGTCGATTCGGCGCTCTATTCCGGCTATCGAGTACCCCCCTATTACGATAGCCTGGTCGCCAAGGTTGTGGTCCATGGAACGACGCGCAATGAGTGCTTGATGCGATTGCGGCGCGCCTTGGAGGAATGCGTGATCGATGGTATAGCAACCACCATTCCGCTGCACTTGCAACTCATCTCGTCGAACGAATTTGTCGATGGCGCATACGACATTAACTGGCTCGAAAAATTCATCGCGGGCTGACATAAACCTAGCCCCTCATCCGCATGTCATAGCAACGCGATGCCCCCGGTAACACCAGAACTCTTGCTTCGTGCGTACGCGTGCGGCTTGTTCCCGATGTCCGAAAGCCGTCATGACCCCAGGCTTTTCTGGGTCGATCCGGATATGCGCGGCATTCTTCCGCTGGATAGATTTCACGTGCCTCGCCGTTTGGCGCGCCGCGTGCAAAAAGGTGATTTTGAACTACGCACGGACACGGCGTTCGCCAACGTCGTGCATGCTTGCGCCGCGGCAACCGAACGGCGCGCCGAGACCTGGATTAACGACAGCATCATCGCCCTATACTGCGACCTGTTCGCGCAGGGCCACGCTCACAGCGTCGAATGCTGGCGGAGCGATAGGTTGGTCGGCGGTTTGTACGGCGTCTCCCTGGGCGGGGCATTTTTCGGAGAAAGCATGTTCACGCGCGAAACAGATGCCAGCAAGGTGGCCCTCGTGCACCTCGTCCGACGCTTAAACCGCCAGGGCTACCTTCTGCTCGATGTCCAGTTTCTCACCGATCATTTGCGAATTTTCGGCGCCGAGGAGGTCCCTCGCGAGGACTACCAGGAAATGCTCGCCAAGGCACTCGCCACGAAAGCTGGATTTTACTCAGCCGAGGAGTTGGGCGCGACGGCCGGAGAATCGTCCCTGCAATCGACAACCCAAATGTCGTAAACGGGGTGTTCGAGGGCGGACAACGCGGGGCTGGAGGCGAACATCCAACCGGCGAATAATTTTTCGGTGCCCCGTTCCGGTTTCACTTCCTCGATGATCAGGAGGGCCGTGCTTTCTGGTGGTTCCTCCGGAGGCGCCTTGTGACAGGTGAGCGCGAGAATTTTCAATTTGCCGAACTCGGCAGTTTCATTCACTGGTGCCTCGATCGTCGATACCTGCGCCGTCACCTTGTTCAAGCCTTGTAGGACAGCAACCTTGCCGGCAGTCGCAACGGTGGGGATAGCGAACACCCCGAGCGCACCTATTGCCAGTACGATGACTCGCGTCGTCAGGCGACCACGGCGCCAATCAGACCGTTTAATCGCGACCCGGTCCATCGAGTGACGATATTACGTCGCGCATTATGTCACGAACCTGGTTGCGGTCGCAGCCCATGAGGACTGCATCCTCGAAGGCGTCCTGGCAAACCTGACGCATCTCGTCCAAATTTTCGTTGAGGACCTTGAGCTTTTCGGGACAAGAAATCGGCGACCCATCGTTGGTACGCCAATCTGGCCTCTCGCGATCATTTGTCTTGCCGGTCGTCTCCCGGTTCATGATCCAAAAGTACGCGGCATTATCCGCCGTCAGCGCCGCTCAGGGCAAATATTGCCTTGCCGAGCAAGGTTTCCAAATTGACAGAGGGTTGGGTCAGGGTAATCTCATCTCCGGCGGCAAGCATTTCCTCGGCACCGCCAGGATTGACCGCGATATATTTTCCGCCCAGCAATCCCTCGCTAGCGATGGCAGCATCGGTATCCGTTGGCAGCTCAACGCCGTGATCGATGCTCATGCTGATGATGGCCTGGAAATACTCCGGATCGAGGGTCTGCGCCATCACTGAACCAACCTTGATACCACTGATGCGCACGTCATCGCCTACCTTGAGGCCCTCAACCGAAGTGAATCGCGCTTTCACCTCGTAACCAGCAACGGCCTCAACGCCGGCGCGAGAATATGCAAAAAAAATAAAGGTGATCGCGACGCCCAATACCGCGGCGCCAATCAGTGTTTCGACAACGTTCCTTTGCATGCACCATCCCCTTGCCCGAGTTATCGTGTTGGGTGTCCCGTGTTGCGGTCGATCAGGGCACCCACGGTTCGTACGCACCGGTTACTTTCGCGTCACGGCCACGACGGAGATCGCCCGGTGGTCGGTATGCTTCCGGCGTCCCGGTAAGGTTCGGAACATGGGGCTTCTGCCACGGCTGTTCCGCCGGTGGTTCGTCTACCGGCGTGACGTCGACCGTATAGTGGAGCCAGGCATGCCATTCCGGTGGCACCTTGGAGGCTTCTGCACGGCCCTTGTAGAGCACCCAACGGCGCCGGCGCCAACGGCCTCTCCGTTTGCCTCGCTCCTGAAAATAGCGGTTGCCGTACGCGTCCTCGCCGACCAACTCACCTTTCAACTTGGTCCATAACCTTGTACCAATTGTCATCGCGAAAACTCCTCGAACGTATTTACCGCAATATATGGCATTTGCGCCGCCAAGCGTCCAGCACGGCCCGGCCATGTTGACACCTTGAGCCTATTCCAGGATCCGCCAATGGGCGGAACTGAATCTCACGACAAGCCAAGGATACATGCTCGTTTTTGGCCAAGACAAGTCACATTACCAGCAAATCGTATCACCTTTCTTATTGCCATGAGGAGCAGTGCGCGCTATATTTTGTGCCTTGCGTTTTACAAAATACAAGATATCGGTCGTCAGTCGTCAGTGGATAGACTGGCGGTCCGTAAGTTGGGTGTGGCTTGTGCTGGAGGTTGGGGGACATGCGTGTTGATCGACAGTTTACCGTGGAGGGCAAAGACCCGTACGCGGACGTTCCGTTTCGTACAACAGTAAGCGAAATCCGTAATCCCGACGGTACCGTGGTGTTTCATCTGGCGGACGTTGAAGTACCGGCGGACTGGTCCCAAGTGGCCTGCGATATCATTGCCCAAAAATATTTCCGCAAGGCGGGGGTCGCGGCGCGTCTAGCGACCGTCGAAGAGGAAACGGTGCCATCATGGCTATGGCGACGGGTGCCGGACGAGTCTTCACTCGCTAGCCTCAACAAAGATGCCCGCTATGGCGGCGAAACTTCGGCCAAGCAAGTTTTCGACCGACTTGCCGGAGCCTGGACCTACTGGGGCTGGAAAACCGGGTACTTCGATGCGGAGAGCGACGCCAGAGCGTTCTACGATGAAATCCGGTACATGCTTTGTCGGCAAATGGCGGCGCCGAATTCACCACAGTGGTTCAACACCGGCCTGCATTGGGCCTACGGCATTGATGGACCCGCCCAAGGGCACTTTTACGTCGACCCGGAAAACGGCGAACCTTGTGCCTCCGAATCTGCCTACGAGCACCCTCAGCCCCATGCTTGTTTCATTCAGAGCGTCGACGACGACCTGGTCAACGAGGGTGGCATAATGGATCTTTGGGTGCGCGAGGCGCGCCTATTCAAATACGGATCGGGAACCGGTAGCAATTTTTCGAAATTGCGGGGCGCGGGGGAATCCCTTTCCGGCGGCGGCAAGTCATCGGGCCTCATGAGTTTTCTCAAGGTCGGCGACCGAGCAGCGGGCGCGATCAAGTCCGGCGGCACAACGCGGCGGGCAGCAAAAATGGTTGTTGTCGATGTCGATCACCCCGACATCGAGGAATTCATCGACTGGAAGGTCGTCGAGGAGCAGAAGGTCGCAGCCATGGTGGCCGGTTCCAAGCAATGCAACCGCTATCTGGGCGCGGTTATGGACGCCTGTCAAACAGGTGGTATCCAACAGGAATATGAAGGCCGATTTACGCCTAGCGACAATCCCCGCTTGCGCCGAGCAATCGTCGACGCGCGTCGGGCAATGATCCCAGAAAATTATATCCAGCGTGTCATCGCTTTCGCCCGCCAGGGCTATACCGAAATCACGTTTGAAGAATACGACGCGGATTGGGATTCTGAAGCCTATCGCACCGTGTCGGGCCAGAATGCCAACAACACTGTTAGAGTCTCCGACGCGTTCTTGGCAAAAGTGAAGCAAGACGGCGAATGGCCATTAATCCGTCGCACCGATGGCGCAACCGACAAAACCCTACGTGCCCGCGACCTGTGGGAGCGAATTGGTTATGCGGCGTGGGCGTCAGCCGATCCTGGGCTGCAATTTGATACAACCATCAACGCTTGGCACACCTGCGCCGAATCGGGCCGTATTCACGCCTCCAATCCGTGCTCCGAGTATATGTTTTTGGACGATACGGCGTGCAATTTGGCGTCGCTAAATTTGCAAAGATTCCGCCGCACGGATGGGCGTTTCGATATTGCCGCGTTTTCACACGCAGTCGCGATGTGGACGGTAGTGTTGGAAATTTCCGTGGTCATGGCCCAATTCCCGTCGCGGCGGATCGCAGAAAAAAGTTACGAATTCCGGTCACTCGGCCTCGGATTCGCCAATCTCGGCGGTTATCTCATGGCTTCGGGATACGCCTACGACAGCGTCGAGGCTCGGTCCCTGTGCGCTGCCATTAGCGCTCTGATGACCGGTGTTGCGTATACTACCTCCGCGGAAATGGCCGGCGAGCATGGGGCGTTTCCAGGGTACGAAACGAACCGCGAGGCCATGTTACGGGTGATGCGAAACCATCATCGGGCAGCGCACGGGCGAAAGGCCGACTACGAGGAATTGCCCATCGCACCAGTTCCCCTCGATGGTGGACCGGACAAGGACCTCCTAGCTGCAGCGCGCAAGGCTTGGGACCGGGCCTTGGACCTCGGCCGTCGTCATGGCTACCGCAACGCCCAGGCAACAGTGATCGCGCCTACCGGTACCATTGGTCTAGTGATGGACTGCGATACCACCGGGATCGAACCCGATTACGCCCTGGTTAAATTCAAGAAATTGGCTGGTGGCGGTTATTTCAAGATCATCAATCGCTCGGTACCGGAAGCATTGCGGGTCCTCGGCTACACGGGGGCGCAGATCGAAGACATCGTGCGTCATGCCGTCGGCTGCGGAACATTGGAGAATGCGCCTGGCATCAACCATCGAACATTGCGTGCCCGCGGCTTCACCAAGGGCGCATTGGACAGCCTTGAAGCGGCGCTGGCCAATACTTTCGACATCAAATTCGCCTTCAACCGATGGACCCTCGGCGATGAATTTTGCACCGCAGCACTCGGCTTTTCCGAGGCACAGCTCAACGACGTGGCGTTCGACATGTTGTCGGCCATGGGATTTTCCCAAGACGATATCGAAGCAGCAAACGGATTCTGCTGTGGCTCCATGACACTCGAGGGCGCGCCACATCTCAAGGCCGAGCATTTGCCAGTGTTCGATTGCGCCAGTCCATGCGGGCGTACGGGTCGACGGTGTCTCTCGACCGAAAGTCATATTCTTATGATGGCGGCATCGCAGCCGTTCATCTCTGGGGCGATATCGAAAACCATCAATATGCCGAACGGCGCCACCGTGGAGGATTGCAAGCAAGCGTATATGTTGTCATGGCAGCTTGGCCTGAAGGCCAACGCGCTTTACCGGGACGGCTCGAAACTCTCTCAGCCCTTGAACGTTATCTCGCTTGACGAGGAAGATTTGGCGGAGGGTGACGCAGAAGTTGTCGTCGAGGAGCCCGAAATTCCGGCGGTCGCGGCAGAGAAAGTAGCGAAGGTCGCGGTCCAGGCCGTCCGGCGCATCGCCGAAAGGCGCCGCTTGCCTCAACGTCGGCGAGGTTACACGCAAAAGGCCATCGTCGGCGGCCACAAGGTTTATTTGCGAACCGGAGAATACGACGACGGTTCCCTGGGCGAAATCTTCATCGATATGCACAAGGAAGGTGCCGCCTTCCGCAGCCTGATGAACAACTTCGCGATCGCCATATCGATTGGCCTGCAGTACGGCGTGCCCCTGGAGGAATTTGTCGAGGCCTTTACCTTCACCCGGTTTGAGCCTTCGGGTTTGGTCTCGGGCAACGACACAATCAAGATGTCGACCTCGGTCCTCGACTATATTTTTCGCGAGGTTGCAATTTCCTATTTGGGCCGTCGCGACCTCGCCCACGTCGAGCCCGCGGACATTCTTCCCGACAGCGTGGGACGCGGCGAACGGCAATCGGACATCGGCGGCGAACGAAGTGGCGACAAGGACAAACTGGCGGCGGTCATGCGAGTCGCCAGCACCGGTTATATGCGCAACGGTCTGCGTGTCGTCCATGGCGGTAGCGAGGCGCAGGCGGTGGCCGAGGAAGCCCGATTGCGCACGCCCGAGCGCCACACCATGGAACGTGCCGATTCGGTTGGTGGTGTTTCCAACGTTGGCAACACAACGGTCGCAGGCGCCCAGGCGCGAGAAGCGCGCATAAAGGGTTACGTGGGGGATCCGTGTGGAGAATGCGGAAACTTCACATTGGTTCGCAATGGAACCTGTCTGAAATGCGAAACCTGCGGCGCTACGAGCGGATGCTCGTAAACGCCGCAGGCACGTGAACCTCAGGCCGGTCTTTCGTTGCGATCCCGCGGCGCGGTAGGCGTCGCGGATTCGTGGTGTGTCCTCCCAAACTACGGGGCACCAGCATTTGGTGCCCCGCTCTTTCTTTAGAGCACCCTTCCCGCGGCACGTTGGCGGTCCACGAATTTCCATTATAACCGATTTTTACCGCCGGCGTCATGGGGTTAACTGACTTCACGACTTTGAGCTTCGATTGCTACGGAACGCTAATCGACTGGGAGGCGGGAATCAGCGGGGCTTTGGAAAAATGGGCGCACGCTCACAGCATTGATTCCACAACAGAATCCCTACTCAACGCTTTTGCCCGCCACGAAAGCCGCTTCCAACAGGAGCAGCCGGGCCGCCCCTACCCCGAAGTCTTGCGCGCAGTTCACGGCGCGATCGCGGCGGAATTTTCCACCACGGCCTCGTTAGCAGAGCGGAACGCCTTCGCAGCATCCATCACCGACTGGCCACTCTTCGTAGATACTAACCCGACTTCCGCAACTCGGCACGCGTTTCGGCTAATGTGACGATTTTCCGGCCCGGAAAGTGGCGGATTTCCGGGCTTTGCTTCTCCAGAACGGCGTGTAGTGCCGACCTACCCCCTTGATCTGGCTGGCAAAGCACCGGACGCTTT
>JAAXGF010000187.1 GCA_012267605.1 Alphaproteobacteria bacterium
ATCAGACCTGGGCAGTTACCTTGTATCCAATACGGCAGTACGGTGCGTGGCGACGCGCGTTCTGGCCTATCCGATATCAACCTGCTCATAGTGCTAAACGAGTCTACGCCCGAGGCCCACGCGGCGTTAGCGAAAATTCTCCGGGAATTTCCGCGCATCGATCCGATGGTTTTGGCGGTCAAGGAATTTGGACGCAGTTTCAGAGCATTCGCTATAAAGTTTCTCAGTATCCGGCGCGATTACCGAGTGCTTCATGGCGCCGATCCCTTGCAGGACTTGGCAATCGACCCAGAACACGAGCGATTTCTTTGCGAGCAGGCGCTGCGCAATATCCGCCTCCGCCTGGTCAATAGTTTCTTACGATTTGGGCATGATCGCAGGCGTTTTTCGGAGTATCTCGGTCACCTCGTATCCCCGCTGTTTGTCGATCTCTCCGAGGTGCTGCGGCTAGAAGGCATCGACATCCCTCACGACTTTGCCGCACGCGTACAAGTACTTGAAAAAGGATTCGAGACGGACACCTCTGTCCTTTCTGACCTGTTGGCGCTGAAGGCGCAAAGCCGCCGGCTGACGAATGCGGAAATCCTGACTTACCATGGTCGTGTCTACACCTTACTTCGCGAGGTCATTGGGTGGATGGAGCGGCGATGGCCGACACCCAGCGGCTAATTCGTTGCCCCGTCTGCCTTAACGAAGCAACGGTTTCGACCGGATTCGGCAAACGCGTGTCGTGTCGTGCCTGCGGTGGCAGCTTCGCGTTGGACAACGCTTTGCCCGCGTTAAAAAAAGAAGCCCATGGCAAATCCGAAATGATCGATTTCTCGATGATCGAATCTGGCGCTCGGGGGTATCTCTCTTGGGTTTACCTCGGCGTGTCACTGGCGCTTTTGATCAGTGCGGTTACAGTTCACGCGGGGCGAGTGGTTCCGTTTATTCACGATCTGGTTTGCGCAGACTGGCATTTGATTATTTTTGCTGCCCCGGTCGTCCTAGCCGCCGTACTCGGAAAGCAAGTAAGAACCATGCACCCCATCTTTGCCCACATTGGGCTGGGGCTTTACGCCGTTGCCCTGGGATTGGGCCTCGCCGGAATTGATTGTGCGTTTCCGCGCCTCAAGATCGTCCAGGCGTTGGTGGTTGCCGCCGGCGTCTTCGCTCTGGCGGGCATCTATGGGCTAGTCTGTCGCGTCTGGCGATCTTCGTGTTCTTAGGACTTACGGGCCTACTGGGGACGGCGCTGCTCATCATGGTGACGGACGGAAGAGAGGCCTTTTTGCTCTCGTCGGTCATCGTCATAGTCGTGTTTGCGGCAGTGGCCGCCTATCTGTCCACCCCCATCAAAGACTGGTATCGGGAGGTGGTACCGGGAGGCAGCGTACCTGCCGTCCTCGGCGCGCTCTGGCTCTACGTCGGTCCGCTTCACATTATCACTGACCGAGCGGGGTGGCGGCGCTTCGATACGGAATTTGGTGAGTTTTTTGATTTTGGCGGAGATGATGGCGGGAGTGGCGACGGCGGAGGCGGGTGTGGCAGCGGCTGTGGAGGCTGCGGATGACGTTGATTGGTGTCGGTTACCGTAGAGCGTTGGCGGGTTGGATCGAAACCCAACCGCCTGAATTGGACTGTCTTGAAATCACGGCAGAGCACTTCTTTGATGGCGGCGAGGTGCGCCTCCGTGAATTAGCCGAACGCTACCCTCTTATGGTCCATGGCCTGGGACTTTCACTTGGTACGCCAGGGCCGCTCGACGCCGATGCGCTTTCCCGATTTGCCCGGGTTGTAAAAACCGCCAATCCCTTGTGGATAAGTGAACATGTCGCTTTTACTCGCTGCGGCAGCGTCGATCTCGGTCATCTAAATCCGGTGAGCCCCTGCGCGGAAACTATCTCTATGTTAGCGGATCATGCCGCAGAAGTTATCGAATGTTGCGGTAAGCCTTTAATTCTCGAGAACATAACCTCGGACCTGCGCCTGCCGGGCACCCTGTCGGAACCGGAATTCCTCAACCGCTTGTGCGAGGCCGCCAATTGTGAACTGTTGCTGAACGTCACGAATCTTTTCATCAACGGTAGAAATCATGATTTCGATCCACGCGCTTGGCTGTACGAAATTGATCCGTCCCGGATCGTCCAGCTTCACGTCGTCGGCTATTCCCGTGAGGGTGAGCGTTGGTGTGATCGCCACGCAGAAGCTATCCAAGAGGACCTTTGGGGGCTCATTGACGAAGCGCGAGAGTACGCTGATCCCGAGGCGATTATCATCGAGCGAGATGCCAATTTTCCACTGACCCAAGAAATTGCTGACGAAATTCGTCGACTCCGAAATGGCTATGTCCACGCCTGACTTCACTTCAGCCTTGGCTCCACTGTTGAGCGACCAGCGCTTGCGCGATCTCTTCGTCCGCAATGCGGATGAAGCCACACGACAGCTCGGTCTGGTGGGTGCTGACGCGGCGGCATTTCGTGTGCTGCCGGCGCGCCAGGTAAACGTCCAGGCGCAAGCACTAATCACCAAACGATTCCGCGAAGTGCAAAAATTGTTGCCCCGCACCATCGCACGCATGGGGACCGCTGCACGCACTCGATTCGCCGAATATGCCTCGGCGTATTGGCCGCACGGTCATCGACGACATTTGGAAGACGCTTACCAATTCGGACGCTATTTGCTCGACAAAGCAAATGACTCGCTTTGCCGCAGGGAATGGAACCGGCACTCGTTCCTCTTCACGGGCGCACGTCTTCAAGTTCATTACTGGCGTGAACCAATGAATGATCCGTGCCGGCGCGTCGCCGCTCAGGTCCTTTGGCGGAGACGAAGGGACGACCGGGCGCGCGATGCCTACCTAGCGTTTAATGTTCGCCAGTCCACGGCCACAAATCAAAAAATGCCTGCTTCGCGTGAGACGGCGTTTGGCGGGTGAGGATTTGCGAATTTACAAACCGCTCACGAGTTGGCGAAAAATTTACCGATGTTCGCGTATGTTCGCCGTTCCGGCTGGGCAGGGCGAACGCCAAGGCCGAATGGCAATAGACGAAATTGGCGCCAACCTGGTGATGACGACGAGATGATGAATCTATATGGACGCC
>JAAXGF010000201.1:0-3614 GCA_012267605.1 Alphaproteobacteria bacterium
TTGAGGCACCTGGGCAGTTACTTTTATTTCCTTTTGACAACGACAATTGCCGTGCTGATCGGGAGCGGTGTCGCATACCTCGTTCAGCCGGGTAGTTACGTGAGCGGATCATTGTTAGCCGCGACTCTCGCCCAGGTCCCTTCGGTCGAGTTCTCTTATGTCGACAAGTCAAACATTCCAGACGCCATCGTCGCGTTAATCCCGACCAATCCATACGAGACGCTTGTCGCGGGTGACATGCTGCAAATCGTTATCGCGGCCACGATAATTGGCGTCGCCGCGATATGTCTTTCAGATAAACATACGCGTCCCTTCCTCGAACTCCTCGCGTCGATACAGATGATCTGCATGGTGATCGTCAAGTGGGTTCTGCGATTCGCGCCGCTCGCTGTTTTTGGATTGATTGCGCAAATTACCTCACGTGTAGGCGTTGAAGCGGTCGTTGGGGTCGGAATGTACGTTGTCACAGTGATCATTGGCCTCGGGGGGCTGGTGGTAGTCTATCTGGCCGCGGTCGCACTTGTGAGCAAACGCTCGCCAGTTCAATTTTTCGGGTGCATTCGCGAGGTCATGTTGTTGGCCTTTTCGACGTCTTCGTCAGCTACCGTGATGCCCGTTACGCTTAAGACCGCCGAAGAAAAACTCGGCATCAACCCAGCCGTATCTCGATTCGTTGTGCCGTTGGGAACCACCATCAATATGGATGGAACCGCACTCTATCAGACGGTTGCGGCAATTTTTTTGGCCCAGGTATTTGGTGTGGATATCGGAATTCAGGGCATTTTGCTGATCCTTATAACGTCGATTGGCGCGTCCATCGGTACGCCTGGCACCCCTGGTGTCGGTATTGTGATCTTGGCAACAATACTTTCCACGGTGGGAATTCCCCCCACCGGTATCGCGTTGTTGCTGGGGGTTGATCGAATTCTCGATATGTGCCGTACGGTCGTTAATGTCACGGGCGACCTAACAGCGTGTACCGTGATCAACCGTCTTCTAAAACTTGAGTGCGATCAGTTCCAGCCGACGGCTGCGGCTAGCGAACCGGCTGGCTAGATCCCGGATAAACTGGAGAGGGTATGAGCAATGACCAAGGATCATCATCTCCGACTGATGGTTTTCGCCCTTGCCGTATTGCTCTCTCTCAGCTCTGCCGCAATGGGCGACAAAGTGAATTCTTCCAAGAAATGGTCAGGCGACGGCATAGGTGAGCTCTTTCGCGATATCGAGAAATTTGGTGACAACATTCACTCGGGTTTCGATTACGCGGGGATGAGTCTGAAAATCAATACGGATCCGATCCTCCGCCAAATCGTTTGCCGCGTATCCTATCAGGCCTTCGAAATCGCAATATTGGCGCGCACCCTAGGGTTAAAAGAGAAAAAGGTCAGGGAAGCAGTGGCCAAGCTTCAACAAATGGGTTTGGTCCAAGTTCGTGATCTGGAACAACTTGAATTAATCGTGCCCGCCGACGCAAAGAGCGGCGCGGCAATGCGCCGGTTCGCCCGCGAATGGTGCGCGACGGACGATGAGTGCGGTATTGCGCCGTAACTGGATCGAAGAATTCTATACGAACCGCTATTTCACCACGAGGTTGTTTTCGACGTCTTTCACACCTTTCACACTCCGGGCGACTTGCTCAGCGTGTTGAATGCTTTTTTCATCGTCCACGAACCCGCTCAATAAGACCTTTCCTTTAAAAGTCACAACTTTTATGTCAAACGCGCTGAGCTCGGAATCGTCTGCAATCGCCGCCTTCACCTTTGTAGTAATGACCGAACTATCTAAGTACTCTCCTGTGCTTTCCTGAGTTCGGGTAGACTCGCATGCGGGAAACAACGCAAGCAATGTGGCAACTCCCAGCCAATGGACGGCTCGAAATAGGATCATATCACAGTTCCTCGAATGGTAGTCAGGGCTTGCATAGGGTTTTCGTTGGATAACGGCCACCATCGGAATCCCAATGTACTTTACAATCACCTGCGTTGAGAAGCGGCGTAAATCCACGTTGGCTAGATGCGGCCGAAATCGGCCATTTGCAATTGCAGTCGGTTTGCCGTCTTGAGCGTACGAACCGCCCAAATCGACATCACTGCCACAAGCTAAACTTGTTAAGCAAAAACCGTTTTGCAATTTGGGAATGTACGAACGGTGTAAGTACTAAATCTAAACCACGGTGTAGGAATCTCTCGATTTGACCGATAGAAATTCCAGTTTTCATAAGTATATTTTACATCTAATTTTACGCAATTTTGCGGAAATTTTCTAAATCCACGAATTATATTGATTTTATTTCCTCGCTGTGACGGGGGTCACTTACAAATGGTCTCCGTTTCGCTAAGTTTCGTTTACTGGGCATTGTATTGATCGAGTTCGAATCGGAAGTGGGCAATCCGATCGAAAGATGTTGACGGGGGCGGATGGGCTGATCGCCGTACGATCGGCGCCGATCTACGGGAAACATTTTGATGAAGAATGTCTTTAGTTCCGACGCGACCGAGACGGGTATTCCCGACACTGCCGCACTCAATCTAGCCGAGTCCACGGCGGGGATAGTTTTGCCGGGGTCGTTCCCGCTTGCCCTTGTTCAGTTTGGGCGGGACGGTGCGGACTTGATCCTACGGGCACCTGACGGTGTTACCCAAACCAGCGATGGCGGAGACGGCCAGACCGACGGCAGTAACCAGGCGAACGCTGAGGATGGTGTCCAAGCCAGTGGTGCCGGCGATAGCCAGACAGGTGGGGATCAGGCCGCTGGGAATCAATCCGGCGACGGAGGTAACGGTCAGGAGGAAGAGAATCAGGCGGATGGCGGTCAGTCCAGTGGTGACCAAGGCGGTCAACCAAGTGGGGAGCCGGCTGGTGCCAACGGTGGCAGTCAACCAGCTGGTGAATTGCCCGGCGGAAATCCGGCGGGGGCTCAAAACGAACCTGAAGCCAACGACGATGGTCCTGTCGCCACCGACGAAGACACACCTGTAACGATTTTGTCGGCCCTTCTACTCGACAATGACACCGATCTAGACGGCGATGCGCTCACGGTGATTTCGGTCGCCAACACTAGCGGTGGATCTGTTGCGTTGAATGCTGTCGGGGATATCGTATTTACGCCTGACGCGGATTTCAATGGCGACGCGTCGTTTGAGTATACGATTTCAGACGGAAATGGCGGCACCGATGCCGCGACGGTAGCCGTCGACGTAACACCGGTGAATGACGAACCGGTGGCGGTTGACGATAGTGGTTTAACCACCGCCGAAGACACGGCAACGACGATTGCCGAAGCCAGCCTTCTCGACAACGACAGCGACGCCGATGGCGATAGTTTGTCGATCAGTGGCGTCGACGCCGTCAGCGCGCAGGGCGGTGCGGTGACGCTGAATCCGGATGGCAGTGTCGCCTATACGCCGGGTGCCGACTTTAATGGCACCGACAGCTTCGGGTACACGATTTCAGACGGAAATGGTGGCACCGATACCGCGACCATAACGGTTGAAGTAACGCCGGTGAATGACGATCCGGTAGCGGTTGATGATGGCGGTTTCACGACTGCCGAGAAAACTGCGACGACGATTGCCGCCGCCAGCCTTCTCAGCAATGACAGCGACGCCGAT
>JAAXGF010000201.1:3741-4031 GCA_012267605.1 Alphaproteobacteria bacterium
AGCGTGGCGTATACCCCGGTAGGTGGTTTTAACGGTGAGGACAGCTTCGGCTACACGGTATCGGATGGCAACGGGGGTTCGGCCAGGGCCACGGTCGACGTAGCGGTTGCGGAGCTTATCCTAGGCACCAATGGTCCGGACGTGATTGATGTGAGCGCCGAGAGTTCTCTCCATAACATCGAGGGATTGAGAGGCGCCGATACAATCACTGGTGGTTCTGGAAACGATACGATTTCGGGGGGGGCGTCACAACGATTTCCTGACTGGCGGTGGCCGCCCGCCCTTGGAAC
>JAAXGF010000202.1 GCA_012267605.1 Alphaproteobacteria bacterium
TGAGGCACCTGGGCAGTTACGCGGGATTTTTAAATAGACATACCCATTGTTCTCGGGCGCTGGGAATCGGCCAGCTCGGATGTTGACTTGGATCGCCGGGAGCATGACATGAGGCAGGGCTAGGGTGGCGTCGCGCGCGTTTCGCAAGGCGATGAATTCTTCGGCTGTCACGCCGTCCCGTACATGGATGTTATGGGTGCGTTGGGTAGCGACATCCGTTACCCATTTGTGAGCGCGGCTGTTGTCACCACCGTAGTTGTGGCACAGGTACATCATTGTATTGCCGGGCAGGGATAGAATGCGGCGAATCGATTTGAAGAGAGTGGCCGCGTCGCCGCCGGGAAAATCACACCGTGCAGTTCCGCTATCGGGCATGAATAAGGTATCTCCGACAAAGATCGCGTCTCCGACCCGATAGCAAACGCATGCGGGAGTGTGACCTGGCGTGAACATGACCTCGAATTCCGACTCCCCGAAAGTGATACGTTCGCCATCATCGAACTTGCGATCGAAACCGTCGGTCGTAGCGTCGGGAGCAAGGTTAAAAATTTCGGAAATAGTGCGCTGAACTTCCGCGACTCCTGCGCCGATTCCAAGACTCCCCCCGAGGCGACGTTTGAGATACGCGGCGGCGGTAAAATGGTCGGCGTGGACGTGGGTTTCTAAAACCCAATCGACTGACAGGCCGTTTTGGATCACATGATCTACCAACCGATCTGCCGATTGCGTTCCTGTGTGCGCGGACTCGGCTTGGTAATCAAGCACCGGATCAATGATCACGCAACGTGACGTGCCAAGATCTGCAATCACGTAGCTCGCGGTACAACTGGCCTCTTCGAAGAAGGCTGTCACCACAGCGTTTGATTTGACGCTTTCCATACCCATCCCGGATTCATTGCGGCGTCGAATATGCCGGTTTCTTCATGTGCTGATCGACCTATTTTTTTGATTTGCGCCAAAAAACTTAGTATTCCGCCCGCTGCTTGAGGGAATAGCGTGTGCAGGGTAGGCTTGCGACACGACCGCGATACGTTCAGGGAGACGCCCCATGGAAGATTATGCCGGGGATGTTACGTCGCAGCAGGCGTGGGAGATGCTGTCGAAGGAAAAGGATGCAGTTCTCGTAGATGTGCGCACGAAGGCGGAATGGATATTCGTTGGCGTTCCGGACTTGGGCACAATCGGCAAACGCGCCATATTTCGGGAATGGCAGCAGTTTCCAACCATGGAGCAAAACCCCGACTTCGTGGTTCAGCTCAAGGAGGAACTGGCCTTGACCGACGCACCGGTATTATTTCTTTGCCGGTCCGGCAATCGTTCACGTTCCGCCGCCTCCGCATTGACACGCCAAGGGTTCACCCGCTGCTACAACATTAGCGACGGCTTCGAGGGGCAGGCCGACAGGGAGAAGCATCGGGGCCGGATAAACGGTTGGAAACATGCCGACCTCCCCTGGGTGCAGGGGTGAACCTTCCGGCGAATGAAATCCATTAAACGGCGGGTACAAACAATCGTTTTGCGTGGTTGGTGACCAGCAGGATACGATTGCACGTTTGCGCTATCTCGCAGGACAAATTTGCCAGTTCGGTTTGGTTGATGACTTGGGCCGTTGGCCCTAGGCTCACTACCGTAACAAGTAAGTCCGCACCCAGGCCGGCACTTAAGAGTCGATCCCGCACCGCACTCACTCTTGATGTATCCAGTTCGATGACCAATACCGACGCTGAACGCGTCAGGTGCTCGAAGCTGTGGGGCAGCGTGTCGTCGATTTGGATGAAGCAAACAGAGGAGTTGGTTTCACGATGGGTGGCGGGAATGCCTGCGTTCGCCATTCCGTATGCCGCGTTCGAAATTCCGGGCACGACGCGAACCGGCAACCCGCTTTCAGCCAATACCGCCAGTTCCGCCCCGGCGGCGAAAAAGAGTGGATCACCAAGGAAGAGGCGAACAACGCGTTGGCCACGCTGCGCCCGCGCAGCAAGCTGGCTCACGACCGTTAAATCGGACGTTGAGACGGCGATAGTTTTTGCTTTGTTTGCAAGGGAAACCACATCCTTCGCTAATTCAGTGTCGTGGAAAACGACGTCGGATTGACGCAAGGCGTGAAGGGCGAGAAGAGACAAATATCCTGGATATCCGGAACCGCCGCCGACGACCCAAATGCTTCCTGGGGCAAAGTCGGGCGGAAGATAGTCGGCCACAGGTAGGAGGGTGTTTATCTACGTGCGCTATGGACCGTCGTCCCGCGTTCGCGGGTATCTTCCTCGGTCATCTCGTCTCGCTTAAGGGAGAGGGGAATAACGGGCCGTTGTTGGATGCGATCACTTGGGCGGTCACCATCGCTGTTTGCCCAACGGGCGCGATGGATACCGCATTCGGTTTTCTCGCTTCCGTGCCACCTACCGGAACGGATTCCCTCGCCGGGTGCCACCGCGCGCGTACACGGCCAGCAGCCAATGGAAGCATAGCCCCGAGAAACCAACGGATGTCGCGGAAGGGCACGAGCATCTATGGTTGCTTCGACCCGCTCGCGTGACCATCGGGTTAGCGG
>JAAXGF010000240.1 GCA_012267605.1 Alphaproteobacteria bacterium
GTTGGCGCCCCGCAACCCTGGAGCCAAACCAACAATTAGCAAAGTGCCACTCAGCATGGTCGAGGCGGTTATCGATTCGGAATTCGGCTAAACGTGGACAGATGGCGCATTCGTGACAAGGCTCCGACACACTCATTGTCGAAGTTGTTGACATCTGATGGATATGTTTCTTACGTTCATGTTCGCCACGCCTATTTGGCGGGTCAATTCAGTCGAATTATTCTTCGTGATCCATCAACGCTGGTTCTTCCCGATTAGGAACTTCTCGCGAGATTATGTTGGCTATATCCTGGAGCTCGATGAAGTTGTCGGCTTGGCGCCGAAGTTCGTCGGCAACCATAGGCGGCTGCGACCGTACCGTGCTCACGATTGACACTCGAAGCCCCTTTCGCTGTACCGCTTCCACCAAACGCCGAAAGTCACCATCACCCGAATACAGCACAATGTGATCGAGGTGGGGGGCCATCTCCATGACGTCAATGGCCAATTCAATATCCATATTCCCCTTTATTTTGCGCCGACCGGCAGCGTCGGTAAATTCCTTTGTCGGTTTCGTAACCATCGTATACCCATTGTAGTCGAGCCAATCGACTAGCGGTCGTATCGGCGAATACTCTTGGTCCTCGACCAACGCGGTATAATAGAATGCGCGAATGAGTCGCCCCTTCCTGGCAAACTCCTCAAGTAACCGCTTGTAATCGATATCAAATCCAAGTGCGCGGGCGGCGGCGTAAAGATTAGCACCGTCAATGAAGAGCCCAATTCTTTCTTGAGGATAGAAGATCATGGTTAAATGTCCTAAATTTCTCGGCGTATGTGATATACCTGATCAAGTCGATCAGCCGGTTTGTATCGACCGCAATTATGATTTGATCCGAAATTGTACCCTAGTGCTTATTTAGTGACTTTTGCTGACGCGAGCAAGGCTTACTTGAATGGTTTGTAAAAACACTGATGGTGATTTGGTCATTATCGCTTTTGGCGCCAACCTTCCTTCGTCATCTGGGTCTCCGATACAAACTTTGAATTTGGCGGTAAGGGCTCTCGGCGAATCGGGACATCGAGTCGTCAGGCGATCTTCTTGGTACCATAGCGCACCGGAGCCGCCTTCTGCGCAGCCTTGGTTTGTCAACGGCGTCGTGGGGGTCGATACAGCTTACGATCCGGTGTCCTTTTTGAAAGAGCTTTTACGGATTGAACGCCAATTCGGTCGCCGCCGCGACGAAGCGAACGCAGCTCGAACCTTGGATTTAGATCTGATCGATTTTCGAGGAGCCGTGGATCTCGGGGACCCACCTCCGATTTTGCCGCATCCCAGAGCGCACGAACGGGCATTTGTACTGGTTCCTATTGCTGAAATAGCCCCTCATTGGCGGCATCCATTGACGGGAGTTCCAGTCCGGGACCTGATCCGCCTGCTTCCCGGAAACAACACGGTCGAGCGGATACCGTGACAGACTCTAGCAAATCAATTTGATGGGGCGTGGCATCGATACTCTTAGTAGTTCTCCAAACGCCAGACTTTACTATTCGCCGCTTCAAATGTGGTAAAACTTGATTTTGTTTGGGTACGGCGTTACGAAATACATGATGTTTCTGAAGAGCTAGGAGATCCTTGATATGGCCCGTGTGACGGTTGAGGACTGTGTTGTAAAGATTCCCAATCGGTTCGAGTTGGTTCTTTTAGCGGGTCAACGCGCTCGCGATCTATCGGTCGGAGTTTCACCGACCATAGAAAAAGAAAACGATAAGCATCCTGTAATCGCTCTTCGAGAAATCGCTGACGAAACCATCGGTCTCGACGAGTTACGTCATGCTTTGGTCTACGGTTTGCAAAAGCACGTAGAGGTCGACGAACCCGAGGACGACAACATGGCGTTGATCGCTGCCGCTGAATCCGAGTGGGGGGCCAACCAATCGGACGCGAGCGAAGCGAATAGTGATGCTACCAAATCCGCAGACGTGGACGAGGGAGCAAATTCGGAAGGCGCGGATACGGAACCGAGCGAATCGATGGCGGAATCCGAAGACATTGGCGGGGAAAATTCCGAGGAATGGTCGGATAATGTTGCGCCGAGCGATGAAGACATAAAAAATCTTGAGGAAAGTGTCATCGAGGATCCGGTCGAATTGCCAGGTGACGAGACCTGAGCCAAATTTCAGGTCATTTGTAACGTGATTGGAACCTTGTGAGCTTGCCATGTTCAATGAATTGGATTGGACCCTAAACTGAATCGAGAAAAACAGGCATATCGAGAAGTCCAGTGATTCGTCAGTTTGAACTCGTTGAAAAGGTCAAAGCCAATGACCCGAAGACTGACGAAGATGCCTTAAATCGGGCGTACGTTTTCGCCATGCGGGCGCATGGTTCCCAGAGGCGCGCTTCCGGCGACCCATACTTTTCCCACCCCCTCGAAGTTGCGGGCATTCTTGCAGAAATGCGGCTCGACTCCGCGACTATCATGACAGCATTGCTGCACGACACAGTCGAGGATACTGGGGCCACACTGGAGGAAATTGAGGCACGTTTTGGTACGACTGTGTCTCGACTGGTGGACGGAGTTACAAAGTTAACTCGCTTGGAGCTTCAATCGGAGAAAAGTAAACAAGCGGAAAATTTCCGAAAGCTTCTGTTGGCGATGTCGGAAGACATTCGGGTACTGCTCGTCAAGCTGGCCGACAGGCTTCACAACATGCAAACGTTAAGCTTTGTTGATGACCCCGATAAACGGAAAAGGATCGCGCGCGAGACTATGGAAATTTTTGCGCCATTAGCTGAGCGAATCGGAATGCGGGACATGGAGGATGAGCTCAAGGAGCTTGCCTTTCGTGAACTTAACCCAGACGCCAACGCTTCTGTGGTTGCTCGACTAGCATTCTTACGTCAAAACGCGCGCGACTTGGTTTCGCGAATCGTTGAGGAAATTTGCCAAACGCTCACCGAGGCCGGAGTAGAAGCGGATGTATCAGGCCGCGAAAAGAAACCCTATTCAATATGGCGTAAGATGGAGCAAAAGAACGTTAGTTTCGAGCAACTATCCGATATCGTTGCCTTTCGAATCGTCGTCGGTTCGGTCGCAACTTGTTACCAGACTTTGGGTGTTGTGCACGGCGCGTATAGAATGGTACCGGGGCGATTCAAGGACTACATTTCCACACCGAAGCTCAATGGCTACAAGTCGTTACATACAGCGGTCATCGGGCCGGAAAGCCAACGAATTGAAATTCAGATCCGAACTAAGGAGCAGCATGAATTTGCTGAATTCGGTGTGGCGGCCCATTGGCACTATAAGAATGGCGAGATTGCCGATGCCAATCCCCGGGATGGTCGGCAGTATCGGTGGATTCGCGAACTGCTTGAAATCCTCGATCACACGTCGGATCCTGAAGAATTTTTGGAACACACCAAACTCGAGATGTTTCAGGATCAGGTTTTTTGTTTCACGCCTAGCGGCGATCTAATTGCTCTCCCGCGCGGCGCTACTCCGGTTGATTTTGCCTACGCTGTGCATTCCGAAATCGGCAATACGTGTGTCGGTTCTAAAATAAACGGTCGATTGAAGCCGCTAAAATCGCTGCTCTCAAACGGGGACCAAGTCGAAATTCTCACATCCAAGGGAAGATCGCCAGCGCCGACGTGGGAGCGCTTCGTGGTCACGGGAAAAGCACGTAGCAGAATTCGGAGGTACGTCAGACAGCAGCAGCGTTCGCAGTACGTTGAGTTGGGTGAGGCTATCGTGCGGAAATCGTTTCAGGAAGAGAGCAGAGAATACGCTTCCAATCTCGTCGAAGATTCTCTTTCAAAGCTTAATCATAAGAACTTGGATGACTTATTTACCGCAGTTGGCAAGGGTGACCTTACCGGCCAGCAAGTGATTAGGGCCATTCATCCCGGGCGCAAATTGCAGGCTGCTAAGGCCGTTAAGGCCGTCAGACGGGTATTTTCGGGAAGGCCTCGTCCAAAGCGTGCTCAGTCGCGCGGTTCAAACGATTTCGCCGTACCTATTCATGGACTTATCCCCGGTATGGCGGTGCATTACGCAAATTGCTGTCATCCCCTGCCCGGAGACCGAATTGTGGGTATCGTGACAACGGGAAAGGGAGTCACGATTCATACAGGTGACTGTGATACCCTTGAAACCTTTTCCGAGACCCCGGAACGTTGGTTGGATGTTGCGTGGGAAGTTGATGTGGCGAATCCGATACGTCACGTCGGCAGAATCAATATCGTACTAGCGAACAAGCCTGGTAGTTTGGGCCACCTGTCCACGGTTATT
This sequence comes from Alphaproteobacteria bacterium, assembly GCA_012267605.1. Lineage (GTDB taxonomy): Bacteria > Pseudomonadota > Alphaproteobacteria > JAAXGF01 > JAAXGF01 > JAAXGF01. Next base: position 4,278 of record JAAXGF010000240.1, read on the forward strand.
GCCAAGAACATGGGGAATATCAACAATTTGAAGATTACCAACAGGTCGTCGGATTTTTTCGAGATGCACGTGGATATTGAGGTGGAACACGTCAATCATCTCACCAGCATTATCGCCGCATTGCGGGCCTCGTCCGCGATTAGTTCTGTGGAACGAGCGCATGGCTAGCCAATCGATTCCCAATATTGAATCTCACGGGTTGGGAAGTGCGGGGACATCGTCTTACGGAACGATTGAAATGCCGCGAGGACGATAATGCGTATTGTTAATCACAATCGAAATCATAGACATTCGCTGGTGGTGCCTCCGGCAACGTATCGCGAATACGCTTTCATTTGAATTAGAACCGTGTTCAAGCGACGGGACCGACCCACCGTGTATCGCCGTGCCGCGGACTGGGTGTGGCCCGAAATTGGTTTCCGCCGGGCTTGGCGCTATCTCTACATTCGAGTTCAGCGAATCCCTGGTTCTCCGCACAACATCGCATGCGGACTCGCTTGCGGTGCGGCGATGTCGTTTACGCCCTTCGTCGGATTCCATTTCGTGCTTTCGGCAATTGTGGCGTGGATCTTGCGAGGCAACATTTTGGCCTCGGCTTTCGGCACGGCTGTAGGCAATCCCTGGACTTTTCCCTTTATTTGGCTTGGCATATATAAGATGGGTGGGATCCTATTGGATCCGGACGCGCTCGAACCGCTTCCCGAAAGATTGTCAATATCGTATATCTTCGACCATCCGCTACACGTGCTTTTGCCGATGACGGTTGGCTGCATCCCGTTCGTCGTCGCCAGCTGGCTCATCGTTTATGGAGTAGGCCGCATTGCGGTGGCGAAGTATCACCGGGCGCGCCGCCGAAGACGGATCGTCCAAAAACATCGTCAACATGGGACGCAGGTGAGCAATGTTAAAGGAGACGAAAAGCCATGAAAAGGTTGCGCCTTGGCGTGAATATTGACCACGTAGCGACGATTCGAAATGCTCGTGGCGGATCTCACCCTGACCCGGTACGTGCCGCCGGGCTTGCCGCGCGTGCCGGAGCGGATGGAATCACCGCGCATTTGCGCGAAGACCGAAGGCACATTTCCGACGATGATATTACCCGCCTGAGCCGGGATATTCCCTTGCCGCTCAATCTTGAAATGGCTGCTACACCGGAGATGCTTGACATCGCTCTCCGGCATCGGCCCGCAGCCGCTTGTATCGTTCCGGAAAAACGTAAGGAGATCACCACAGAGGGAGGCCTTGATGTGGTTTCCGATATGGATCGCTTGGGCAATTTTGTAGCCGATCTTGGCGCGGCTGGTTGTCGCGTGTCACTGTTCATTGATCCGGAATTCGATCAGCTTCACGCTGCCTGCAAAATTGGCGCGCCCGTCGTTGAGTTGCATACTGGTTCCTATTGCGGTGCGGTTAGTGAGAGCGACCGCGAGGCGGAACTCGCGCGCATTGTGGAATCGGCTGCCGTCGCCGAACGCCTGGGACTCGAATGCCACGCCGGTCATGGTTTGACATTCGAAACGGTGGCTCCTGTCGCCGCCATCACTTCGCTTACGGAACTCAACATCGGTCATTTCCTCGTCGGCGAGGCTATATTCGGGGGATTAGAAAGCAGCATTCGACGTATGCGCGGGTTAATGGACAAGGCGCGATCACACGGACTAGGAATCCGTACCGCCTAAGTCATGCCCGTGATGATACTTGGACTCGGATCGGATCTAATTGATATTCGACGCATCGAACGAGTGTTGACGCGTTACGGACAGCGATTTAAGGATCGGGTGTTCACCGAGGTTGAGATAAGAAAATCGGAGGCGCGCGCGAATCGTGCGGCAAGTTACGCGCGACGATTCGCAGCGAAAGAGGCTTGCGCCAAGGCTCTCGGAACAGGGTTTCGGAACGGTGTCTATTGGCGCGATCTCGGCGTGGTGAACCTGCCGTCCGGCAGGCCAACACTTGCTGTCACTGGTGGCGCGGCGCGGCGCCTCGTGCGCATCACGCCAAACGGCATGTCCGCACAAATTGATCTGACCATTACAGATGAGCCGCCAATCGCCCAGGCGGTGGTGGTGATAACAGCGGTCCCCGCTGCGGACTGATTAACACGGCATGCGTTGGTTGCTGGCAAGAGATGGTGAATTTCGGCAAGGGTATATGAAAGTCCATACGCGTGTATGAATGAATTGACAGATGTAAAGGCGGATAGTTAATGGCAAATGATAGGGGTTCGAAACGTACCTTGCCTAGCGGCTCGGCGCGAAAACAGGGGTTTGACGGCATGTGGGAAAACGTAAAGACGGTGGTTTATGCCGTTTTGATCGCTATTGCTATACGGACGGTTGCCTTTGAGCCATTCAACATTCCGTCGGGGTCAATGGTTCCAACTTTGTTGGTTGGAGACTATTTGTTCGTTTCAAAATACAGTTATGGGTACAGCCGCTATTCGCTTCCAGGAAGTCCGCCGTTGTTTTCCGGCCGCATTCTTCGAAGGTCGCCAGAACGCGGTGACGTCGCCGTATTTCGGCACCCGTCCAATACCGACACTGATTATATTAAGCGAATAGTAGGTTTGCCCGGCGATCGAATCCAAGTGCAGCGGGGAATTTTGTACATCAACGACGAGGCAGTAAAGCGCCGGCGAATAGAGGATTTCGTGGAAACTGATCGGTTCGGGAAGCGTCGACTGCAACCGCAATTCGAAGAAACCTTGCCCAATGGAGTCACTTTTCACGTCCTTGACATGGTTCGCGATGGCGCCTTGGACAACACGTCGGTTTATACGGTACCCCCAGGGTATTTCTTCGCTATGGGTGATAATCGCGACAATTCACTCGATAGCCGGGCTGTCAACGTCGGGTATGTCCCGGAGGAAAATTTAGTCGGCAGGGCGGAGATCATTTTCTTTTCGACGGATGGACACGCCCGGTTTTGGGAGTTCTGGAATTGGCCCGTCGCGACCCGTTACGCGCGTATATTGCAAGGGATTTCGTGAACCGGCGTGAGTCGTCGACGGATGCGGCTGCGGTGATCGGGCATCGATTTGCGCATCCGAGGTTGCTGCGTGAGGCCCTAACGCATCGAAGTGTCGCCACCGCGATGGAAGCACCAAACGAGAGGCTCGAATTTCTTGGTGATCGTGTCTTGGCACTCGTGGTTGCCGATTTGTTGGTTGCCGCGTTTCCAACGGAGAACGAAGGCGCATTATCGAAGCGACTTGCTGCTCTGGTGAGTGGCCAGACTTTGGCCGACGTTGCAATTGGTTTGGGCCTTGGTCGCTATGTTCAAATGGCGAAGAGCGAGACTCCGGGTTGGGGGACCCGTAGCATTCTCGGTGATGCCATGGAGGCTGTTATTGGTGCGCTCTATTTGGATGGTGGGTTGCCGGTAGCGCGAGAATTCATTACCGCCCATTGGGGCGATTTGATTGCCGCCGCCATTGACCCGCCGGAGGACCCGAAAACTCGGCTTCAGGAATGTTTGCAAGCCGCTGGGAAGCCTCTGCCACAATACGAGATCGTACAGGTTTCGGGCCCAGCGCACAGTCCCACTTTTTGCGCCGTGCTGCGAGTAGAAGGTTTCGCACCGGTCGAAGCAACCGGAAACTCAAAGCGCGCCGCGGAGAAGGCTGCTGCTAGGGCAATGCTTGACGCCGTCGTAGGTGCCACCGGATAAATTTGGCCATGGTTTTGGTGGACGGCGAACCGGAGAAAACCCGATTCGGGTTTATAGCTCTCATCGGCCTGCCAAACACGGGCAAGTCGACACTGATTAATCGGTTGGTTGGTGACAAAGTCGCCATCGTAACTCCGAAGGCTCAGACGACACGATGCCGCGTTGTCGGTCTATGCGCGAGCGGCTCGAGCCAACTGGCATTTATCGATACACCCGGGATATACGAACCCAGGCACCGCCTTGACAGGGCGATGGTCCAGACCGCTTGGAGGGGGATCGAAGAGGCCGATATCGTCGTCTTACTCCTTGACGCGACACGCAGATACGACGCGTTAAGCCAAACCCTTGCACAGAACGTTGAGAAATCCGCACGCATAGCGGTGCTTGCGATCAATAAAGTCGACAAGGTTGAACGCAGCCGTCTTTTGCCATTGGTGGCGGAAGTTACGACAGGTAGGAGATTTACCGCGACGTATATGATTTCGGCGCTGACCGGGGACGGTGTTGACACCATGCGCGGGGCACTTGCGGATATGGTGCCAGCGGGTGGCTGGCTCTATCCGGGCGACCAAATGATGGATATGCCGGTTCGAGTTTGGGCAGCGGAAATTACACGTGAAATTCTTTTTCGTCGGTTGCACCAGGAAATACCCTATGCGCTTGCGGTGACAACCGAAGAATGGCGAGAGCTTGGGGACGGTAGTTTGCGTATTGAGCAACGTATCCAAGTAACGCGGGAATCACACAAGCCGATTGTAGTGGGGCAGGGCGGCCGTCAAATCAAAGGTATAGGAAAATCAGCACGTATGGAGCTTGAGAAAACCTTGGGCCGACGTGTGCATTTGTTTCTTCGCGTCAAGGTCGACCCGAAATGGCAAGACGATCCCGAATTTTATCGTGCAATGGGGTTAGTGTTTCCTCATTGAAGGAAATTTGACGCATAAACCGAACGTGCCATTGATGCGCGAGGCAATTTTCTGATTGTAGACACAGCGATATCTCGCCAGCTTCACTATAACGCCAACGGATTCACGCTAACTCATGGAACCTCGAATGGTAGCCGGCACGCCTTGCCAGCTTTCGCCACTGGCCACCATGCAAGTCGGCCCTTCGGGTGTTGTGATGAGAATGGTCCAACTGCCTTCAGGGGGCGTGAGCAGCTCGATCACGGCTCCTGTCGACGTGATTCCCATTGAGATTGGCTGTTCCACGTGATTCTTGTCCAACATTCCGACGAATTTGTCTCTTTCACCACACACGATCTGGGCGTTGGCCGGCGCGGCTTGGAGCGCGACGAACGCGAAACCGACTAAAGTAAACAACCAACGCTTCATCATATGGACACTTCTAAAAACCTC
>JAAXGF010000346.1 GCA_012267605.1 Alphaproteobacteria bacterium
GAAGTCGGGGTAGTGCGCGGCGAAATCGTGCCCAGTGTCGAATCAGGTGCTAAGAGGTCAAACTGGCAAGCGCAGGCTGGCGCGCAGACCACCCAAGGGAGCATCGTCGAGGTGGATCTCACCGCCGTGGCCGCGCACAACGTCGCGAGCGATGGTTAAACCCAAACCAACGCCGCCAGTTTCCGGATTGCGCGACTGATCGAGGCGGTGAAATGGTCGAAAAACAGCTTCCCGTTCCGACTTGGCGATCCCCGGTCCGTCGTCGTCGAAGGTGATTTCGACGGTTTTCGCCAGTCGCCGGGCGCCGACCTTTACGCGTTGTCCGTGGCGTAGGCCGTTATCGATCAAATTAGTAAAGCAACGTTTCAAAGCGTTGGGACGTACCGGAATTACGAGATCGCCTTTGGTCGTCACCGCGACCGCCGTTTCGCGGCCTGCGTTGCTGCTTGCCGCCACGTCACGCAAAAGGACGTTTAGATCGGTCGGAACCGGTGATTCCTGTCCCTCGCCGCGCGCGAAAGAAAGGTATTCCTCGACCGTCTCCTCCATGTCCGTAACGTCGGCGGCGAGTTCCGCCGCGCCGTCGATGTCGCCGAGCATCGCTAGTTGCAACTTCATCCGCGTAAGCGGCGTGCGCAAATCATGGCTGACGCCCGCCAGCATGGCTGTGCGTTGGGTAATTTGCCGTTGAATGCGGTCACGCATTTCAAGAAATGCTTTGGTCGCTTGCCGCACCTCGGTCGCACCGCGAATCTTGAGAGGCACGTCTTGGCGCCGCATACCGAAGCTTTCCGCCGCCGCGGCGAGCTGATTGATCGGCTTTAACTGATTGCGCAGAAAAACGATGGCGATGCCAAGCAGTATTATAGAAACGCCAACGGTCCACATGACAAAAACATATGTGGTCGACGTGAACAGACGTTTCTCTGGTGCCACAACCGTCAGTACGCCGTCACTGAGTTGGACACGCACAGTCACCCATCCCGGGGCGCTCCCAGTATCGACATGAAAGGGTTGTCGCACCCTCTCGCCGATGATCCGAACCAAGTCCCGCTCGAATAGGGTGCCCCTGAGTGGAGGTTGCACCAATTCGGCATTAGCCGTGAACTGGCCGGTCAAATTCATATGCAGTTTTGCGCTGGAAAGAAAATGGGCCCGGTCCTCACGATATATTTCGATATTCTCGGCGAGTGCCGCGATGTCTCCCCCTAGCCCGAGGGCTAAGCGCCGACTGACCCGGTCCCAGTGGTGGGCGAAAAATACGTACGCCGAGACCACTTGAACCAACAGCAACGGGGTGGCAATGATGACGAGGGCGCGACCAAAAAGAGTGTGCGGCAGCCATTGCCGTAGACTCATGCGGGGAACGGTCCGGTGTTCTCGGATGTCTTTGTTGCGCGGCCGCGTGGTTGGTGCTTCGTCGGCCATCAGTCGGGCCGCAACACGTAACCCTCGCCCCAAACCGTCTGCAAGTATCGTGGTGCTTTGGGGTCGGGTTCGATTTTGCGCCGCAGTCGGGTGATCTGCACGTCGACGGTACGATCGTTTCCACCAATACCGCTATCACGGCTCAACCGTTGGCGTGACAGGACCACACCCGGGTTGCGGGCGAATACCCGCATCAAGCTTGTCTCCGCCGCGGTCAATCGAATCATGTTATCGCCGCGAAATAAGCCGTCACGGGTGGGGTTGAAAACAAACCCGCCGAAGGCGACATCGGGCTCCGACTCGGGAGGCCGCTCAGCCCGGCGCAGGATCGTGGCGATGCGCAACAACAGCTCGCGCGGTTCAAACGGCTTGGCCAGATAATCATCGGCGCCGCGTTCCAAACCGGCGATGCGGTCCGCTGGTTCGCCCATCGCAGTTAACAACAGGATTGGAATGTTGCTCTCGCTGCGAAGTGACTGAGTCAATGCGAGTCCGTTCTCGCCCGGCATCATGACATCGAGCACTAATAGATCGACGTCGAGGCCGTTCAACGTTGTCCGCGCTTCGGCTGCGTCCTTCGCGGTGCTTACGGCGAAACCGTTGTCGGTCAAATATTTGCGCAACAGCCCGCGCAGCCGACGGTCGTCATCTACAACGAGAATATGCGGGGGTATGGGAGCGTTTGTCATGGTAATCCCAGCGATCGCCTATAGGCCTATCGCGATTCTCTCCGTTGAGGTCGCGGGTTCTACAATTAACGCTCGTCTACACATGGTCCTTTGGTCCGTCTCCGTCGATCAGTCCTGCCAAGACCTTGCGATAGCCTTCAACGGCTTGGGGACCGGCCGCCCGATAGGCACGGGCAATTCGGGCGCGCTGGCCGGCAGTCAGTTTCCGCTCAAGATCAACGCCCGCATCCGTGAGGGTAAGCATGCGGCGCCGGCGGTCATCTCGGCCAGGGCGCTGGGCGATGAATCCCTTGGCTACGAGCTGGCCCAAAACACGCGAGAGACTTTGCTTGGTGATCCTCAGGATCGCGAGAAGTTCGCTCACCGTGATACCCGGGTTACGACCGACGAAATACACGACGCGATGGTGAGCACGCCCAAAACTATGGGATACGAGCGTCGGATCGGATTCTGCCGCGACATCACGAAACGCGCAGAATAAGAGATCTAATCCGGCGGAGAGCTCTTCGTCGCGAAGGAATAACGGACTCAAGGAGCTAGTTATGTCAGCCATGTTGACTGATATGCCGCTGAATGTTAGGGAACGCAAGACCTTCCGCAAACCCATGTCACTCAAAAAATGCCCGCTCCACCCCCGGCGCCCTATCACGACCGCGACGGCTTCATCTGGTACGATGGGGAGCTACGCCCTTGGCGCGACGCACAGCTTCATGTGCTCAGCCACGGACTCCATTACGCCAGCGCTGTCTTCGAGGGCGAGCGGGTCTACGGCGGGCACATTTTCAAACTTAGGGAACATTCGGAACGGTTGGCCTATTCCGCCGAGCGTCTTGGCTTTTCGCTTCCGTTCAGTGTTGAGAAAATCGATATGGCCTGCCAGGAGGTGGTGCAGGCCAATAGCATCGAAGACGGATACGTTCGGCCCGTGGTCTGGCGCGGCAGCGAAATGATGGGGGTCTCGGCCCAAACGACCACGATCCATGTTGCCATCGCCGCGTGGGATTGGGGCGCCTATTTCGATTCGAGTGCGCAAACGCGGGGAATTCGGTTGGCGATGGCGGCGTGGCGCCGACCCTCGCCGCAGACCATTCCTTCGGACAGCAAGGCCGCTGGCCTCTATATGATTTGTACGCTCTCCAAGCATCAGGCCGAGGCCGACGGATTCGACGATGCCCTCATGCTCGACTGGCGCGGCCGAGTGGCGGAGGCGACCGGCGCCAACATCTTTCTGGCCCGTAGTGGGCAACTCCACACGCCGACACCCGACTGTTTTCTCGACGGCATTACCCGACGCACGGTCATGGCGCTGGCCAGGGCGCGCGGCATTACGGTTATCGAGCGCGCCGTCGAACCCGAGGAACTCGCCGATGCCGAGGAAGTGTTTCTCACCGGCAGCGCCGCCGAGGTGACGCCGGTACGGCAGATCGGTGAGCACCACTACGAGGTCGGCCCGATCACCCGGCAGATGATCCAGGACTACGCCGCAGAAGTCCGCAAATAGAATAGCACGGCGCCCGGCTCGGCGGATTGGAGGAGACACGGGTAACTGCCCAGGTCTGATC
>JAAXGF010000263.1 GCA_012267605.1 Alphaproteobacteria bacterium
GTCCGCAAGTTCCACCGTATTGATGGCGTCGTCCCGCGTGACCAATGTTTCATGCAATTTCTCTCCTGGCCGAACGCCGACAATTTTGTGAGGCAGGTCCGGCGCGAGGGCAGCGACCAAATCGAGAATTTTCATACTCGGAATTTTTGGAATGAAGTTTTCCCCGCCGACCATGGTCTCGATGTTGGATAGCACGAATGCCACACCCTGCCGCAGGGTGATCCAAAAACGTGTCATGTTTCGGTCAGTGAGCGGTAAATGGTCCGCGCCATCAGCAATCAATTTATGGAAGACCGGTATCACGCTGCCACGGGAGCCAATAACGTTGCCATAGCGCACCACCGAGAAAATGCAGCCGCGCGGACGGCCAAGATTACTGGCCGCGATAAACAGCTTGTCCGACGCTAGTTTGCTCGCCCCATAAAGGTTGATTGGATTGGCTGCCTTGTCGGTTGACAGGGCGATCACCTTAGTAACACCGGAATTCAAGCTTGCCCTGATGACATTTTCTGCACCAATGATATTGGTGTGAATACATTCGAAGGGATTGTATTCGGCCGTAGTGATTTGCTTGAGCGCCGCCGCGTGAATTACGTAGTCAACACCATGTAGGGCCATTTCGAGCCTGAATTGGTCGCGGACATCGCCGATGAAAAATCGCACTCGTTCCTTGAACCCCGGGAAATCCCGAAGTCTCAGTTGAAGGTCGTGTTGTTTCAGTTCATCGCGGGAATAGGCGATGATTCGGGTGGCTTTTGTGTCGCGCAGCAAGGTATCGAGCATCGCCGACCCAAAGGAACCGGTCGCGCCCGTTATAAGCACTGACTTGCCGGTGAAATAATCCAGGTTCGGTGAAAAAGAGCGGTACGACTTCATCGACATGAGGAACCGGGTCTCAACAGTTTACGAGCGAGGTGCTGAACGCCGGTCCTAGAAAATCGTCTCATGCAAAACCTCATCCTCCATACCCTGGATACGTATGTAGTGGGCCAACATCTGCATTAGTGATAAATGGACATCCTCAGCAATGGCGTAATTAGCCACGTCGACGTGCAAAGAAATGTCAGCCAGCTCCCGGCTGGGTCCACCCTGAAACGCGGTCATCGCGATCGATTTCAATCCCAATTTTTTTGCCGACCTGAGCGCGGAGACCACGTTTGGTGACTTCCCCGACGCGCTCATAATGGTCAGGACATCACCCTTGGCGGCCTGAAGTTCAAGCTGGTAAGTAAAGACGGCCTCGTAACCAATATCATTGGCGATCGCGGTGATCATTTCGATCGGCTGGCATAGGCTAACCACCCGAGGACGTAACGCCGTCTTGGTGGCTACGAGCTTGTTATGGTCACACACCATATGGTTAGCGATCGCGGCGGAACCACCGTTGCCGCAAACAAAAACTGTTCGTTTTTCGTGATAGGTTGCCTCGAGCAACGCACACGCCTCGGCGAAAGCCTCTCGGTCAACGCTCAGCAGAGCCTGACGTGCGGTCTCGGCATAGGTTGCAAAGAACGACTGGGGGTTGTCCGGCCGCTCGTAGGTATAAGACATTTTCTTCCTGCTAACTTGTCCGCCGAACAGATTGCGTGTTTGACCTCGCGGTCGCCGAGACAATACGAACCAAAGTGTCGACAACCCGATCTACCTGATCTTCTGCCATATCGTAGAATAATGGCAAGGACAGGCTGCGGGCGAAATAGCGTTCACCGCCATCGAAGCGACGTCCTTTTGCCTGGGCCTGCCACAACGGCTGGCGATGTAGCGGGATATAGTGCACCTGAGTGCAAATACCTTCGTCGCGCAAAGCCCGGACCAACGCACCGCGCGCGATTCCCAAGGATGCAAAATCAATGTGCACGACCATTAGATGCCACGACGGATCTTGCCCCGGCACCCGCTCTATTGGACGAACGAGGTCGGCGTAGGGAGCAAGACGACGGGCATAATGCTCAAAAAGACTACGGCGTCGGGCGACAAACGTATCGAGCTTATTGAGTTGGCTGAGGCCGAGCGCGCAAAGAATATCCGGAACCCGGAAGTTAAGGCTGAGATCCTGAATCTCGTAGTGCCAAGGCTCTGGCCGACCTTGGCCGTCGAGCGCAGATTGTGAGGAGGTGAAGTCAGCCGATTCGCGTGTCAGTCCGTGGGACCGAAGGCGTTTCACGTGCCGGGCAAGCTCCGAGTCAGCCATACATACGGCTCCACCTTCACCCATGGTAACTGTTTTTACCGGGTGAAAGGAGAAACAGGAGGCGTCAGAAAAAGTGCAATCCCCCACCATGCCGTTGCCCTCTCCGTCACCGATACCATATGTGCCGCCAAGGGCATGGCAGGCGTCCTCGACCACGACCATGCCGTGTCGGCGAGCGATGTCACAAATTGCTTTCATTGGTGCTACCTGGCCATTCAGATGCACGGGCAACACCAATTTGGGTGTGCCTATCTGAGCGGCATACGCCACAGCCTCTTCCAAATTCTCCGCGGTCATGAGACCTGTCGAGGGATCAACATCGGCAAAGACAACGCGGGCACCAGCCATTGCCGGAGCACCAGCGGTCGCAGTGAATGTCATCGTGGGGACGATGGCGACGGGCGTGTCGCGACACGACGCCAACAAGGCGGACGACGCCAAATAAAGGGCTGCGGTCCCGTTGCTGCAGGCGACGCCGTGGTCGACACCAATTTTGCGAGCTAGCGCCATTTCGAACTCGTCGACTAGCGGACCAGTTGTGAGAAAGTCGCTATCCAAGGCCCGTACGACAGATTCAATGTCATCGGCGGCGATATGTTGACGGCCGTAGGGAATCATCGCGTCTAAGGATTTAGTGGCCAAAACCCACACCCTTGCGATCTCGTAAACAGCGAGTGCAGGTGAATCCGTTCAACGCTACCGCAGTCCGGGTGAATGCCCCCGAGACAACTCTGATCGTGCATTCCGCATTCAAACAGGCGCCGCGACAAAGGCGACAAGAAAACACAACTTAATTCTAACGACCGATCACTTGAGAAACCAGAGTGATGCCAAAAATGATATGGTGATGGTCTTATCAGCCGTCTTGTACGACCCCCAATCAACCAATGATATCGATAACGAAAGCACGGATTGTACACATTCGCCGGTTAGCGTGCAACGCGTTCGCATCGATGTACTCGGCAACGAGGACCGATTTCCTAAATTCCAAATTCTGATAGTATTGCGTTGCAATCAGGAGTGATCGGATTGTCACCTGGTTCAATTTGGGTGAGCAATTAGCGGGAACCAGACAATGACCCAAAGATTTTCGAATTTCGTTATATGCACGTTGGCATTTTTTTGGCTGTCGCTTCGCCTCAGACCGAGGCCGATGATCTTACCGACGCGGACTATCTCCAACGCGCCAAGGAACTGAGAGCGAAGGGCGAAGTCCGGGGCGCCATCGTCGAGCTGAAGAACGCCCTACAGCGGAACCCAAAGAATGTCGAGGTGCGCTGGCTGCTAGGCCAAATGTATCTGGACATTGGCGAGGGCGCCGATGCCGAAACTCAGCTATTGCGCGCGATCAAGTTGGGTTTCGACAAGGAGCTCGGCATAAAATCCGTTGGCGAAGTCTTGCTGCTGCAAGGAAAGTATCGTGAAATCATAGATAAGCTGCGCAATCGCGACGACTATACGGTGCCGACCCGTGCAGCCGTGCTGGCCTTACATGGACGGGCGTACATCGGTCTCTCCCAGCTCGACGATGCCGAAAATGCCGTAACTGCCCAGGTGCCTCAA
>JAAXGF010000012.1 GCA_012267605.1 Alphaproteobacteria bacterium
GCCCATCTCGCCCTGCCTCGACACCGATTCAGCCGGAATTTTCTGCAACATTGAGGCTAACTTGACTTCACCGCCGTCGGCTTTGGTGATCCACCAAGCACGTTTCTCTTTGGGCTTCGCTTCGGAACTAACACCCCAGCGTAAAAAAGCTGGCACCTCCCCTGCATCGGACCTGAATTGCAATAGGCTCTTGAGTTCCGAACTGTGCGTCCTCTTGTAGGCCTTTTCAATCTGTCCCCAAAAATCATTGTACTTACGGCGGTTGTTCCCATTCCGTTCCTCCCGTTTCTTCTCGGACATGGGTTGCTCAGGATTTGTGTCCAATCCGAACACAGCCGTAATGCCGTCCGCTAGGAACTCGGCCACCCCGCCAGCCACTTTCGGGCGTGTTGTCTGTGGGCAGTTGAATTCCTTGCCTCGGTTCTTTTCTCCTTCAGTTTCCACTGGCCCTTGCCCGATCAGATTCCCGTCGCCGTCCAAAGTAATAATCCATCGCACGGCCTTGGACTTGAATGCCAAATTGTCGAGGAGCTTGCGGGAAACCGCAAAGTCGTTTAAACACTGCAACAGCATGATCAGCTCCTCAGTGGCTCGAGGATTTCGATTTCATCGGGATGACAAACCAAAGTGGAATCTTTGAGTCTGGCGTGGAAGAAACAAGCCCTGGGTTGGGCCAATTCACCGATAAATCGCGGGGTATTCTTCGGTTTAGATCCCAGTTCATCGAGACGCTTCCAGCGAAAACCCTGGGTGCGGGCCGCTGGTGAAAAAACGTCATAGAGCATCAAACCCAATTCTTCCTCGGGTTGCCGCCAGTTAGTACCCAGTTCGGCGGTTCGCTCTTGCATAATGGCCTGGGGGTCATCCACCCATTCAAAATCCGCCGCGAATTCACGCATCCCCAGCGAGGGTCTGTGGAAGCACTTGCCCTGCTGGGCGCGGCGCTTGAACTCAGCGAAATACTTCATTTGAGAGTCTGCCATACCATTCGTCAAATGCGTGGTGCGCAGTTCAGCACTAATTATGTATTCCACCTCGCGGAGCGCCAACATATTGCGTTGTGTGCCGTCGGGCGCGCCGCCCCCGGCCTTGATGGCCGAGAAATTTTCCGGCTTTGTCATCCATTGACTGGCGTTGCGTATACTGATGACGGATTGCACTTCATTGCGTCGAATCGAAGTCCATCGGCCCCGACGAACCAGCCGGATAGCGGCGACATGATAACAGAGTTGTGGCTCCCAGAAGACGGCTTCCAATATCCCGCGGGCAGCGGATGGCGTCATCACCGGATAGCTGACGCGCTCCACTTTCATTTCAGGACGAGTGAAACAGGCCCAGTCACCCCAAACTCTCAGATGCACATAGTAGTCTTTCATAATATGAAGTCCTCTGTCGGACGTTGGTCGATAACCACGCCGAGATGTTCGTGATAGGCCGCCGTATCCAGTACGCGCAACTCCATACCGGGCAACAGCGGGCAAAGCAGACCCATCGCGTCCAGCTTCTGGAAGTCCCGCGTTTGCAAATTCACCATAAAGCGCTGAAGGTCGCGTAAATCTTCGCGAAAAAAGCGTGGACCGCTCGTTTGGTTACCCTCTCGGATCGCGGCTACCTTTTCCATGGCTTTCTTCCTCGGCGCAATCACGGTTTGGGTATCGTCGGAGATTACTTTGGCCTTACGGGCTACTTCACGGAAACGCAAGGCCTCTCGATCCTCCTGAATAGAGCACTGCCTTCGGTGTTTATGATCTGTGGGAACATATTGAAACAACTCGCTAAAGTAACGACTGAACAGAGACGGATTTGCAGATAAATCTTCCTTCGACAACTGTTTTATCAACCGTGCTGTAATTTCCGTAGCTACGCGATACACGCCACCAGGTAACTTGGCGTCGGTCGGTTGAAACACTACTACACGCCCCTTGCCCGACAGAAATCCTTCCCGATTGCACCGTCCTGCTGCCTGTACAATCGAGTCCAGTGGTCCCAATGCGCGGTAGACCAATGGAAAATCGATGTCCACCCCGGCCTCGATCACCTGCGTGGCCACTAGCCAGCAACGTTCGTTATTTTCCAGACGTCGTTGCGCCTCCTTCAGAACTTCGGCCCGGTGCTCAGCACACATGGCCGAAGAAAGATGCAGCACGCCTTCTTTTCTTTGTCCCCGTAACAGTTTCCACCATTCAACCGCTTGTCTGCGCGTATTCACTACGCCCAAAATCTGGGGTTTGCTCGTCCATTCTTCGGCCAACTCTGACCAATTGTTGGGTGAAGATCGCACTTCATAAACTACACGCTCCAATTTTCGGAATAACTCTTCAGGTTGTGATGTGATCTCTTGCACTTCATTTTCGGCAAGACCATTTGGTAGCGATACGCCGCGGCCGAAGGCAGGCTGAGTTGCAGTAGAAAAAACGAAACTCGTACGATAATGTTCCATAAGGTCTCGCAACACATGCAGAAGTGGATTCAGCAGATGAGAAGGCAGAGTCTGGACCTCATCCAGCAATACTACGGAATTTGCAACGTTGTGCAGTTTGCGACACTTGGAAGCTCTATTCGAAAAGAGCGATTCGATGAATTGCACCGAAGTAGTGACGATAACCGGGCCATCCCAGTTTTCCGCAGCCAGTTCTTCAGGAATTGGACCTCGTTCTTCCACATCATTCTTTGCTCCCACTGCAGAATGGTGTTCAATCACGATACCATCATTCTTTGGATCTAGTATTTTCCGATATTCGGCGGCATTTTGCTCAATGATTGACAAGTAAGGTATCACTACTATGACTCTCTGCATTTCGTGCCGCCGTGCATGCTCCAGCGCAAATGCCATACCCGAAAGCGTTTTGCCGCCCCCTGTGGGCACGGTCAAGGAAAAGAATCCTCTCGGCTCTGCCGCCTTGGTCAAGCAATCTTGAAACACGCTGTTGCGCAACATATTCAGTTCGCTTGACGAATTAAATTTGTCCTGGTGCGCTTGCAATCGCTTCAACAATGTTTCGGGGTCCAGCTTGAGGGGTTGGCGTTCGTGACCCGTTTTGAATTGTTCCGTATCCAGAAAATCCGCATCCACCAAGCAGGAAAATAGCATCCGCACGTAGAATTCAGTGATTGCTTTGTCTTTTTCAGGATTTGCAAATTCCGGCTCATTCAGTTGATTGGGTATTTTTCCCAATTCCGATTCAAACAATCCTTTTAGAGGGCTCAGGCAATTCATCGCATCATATTTCTCTCCGCAAACCAACTCCTGCAAATCACTCATGTCATGCAGTCCCGCATGGTGCCCCGCAATCGAAAAAGCCGGCCCCAGCCATCCTCTTTTGAATGCCAAGGCCGCACCATAAACCGCGTGATGTGTTTCAACCGATGCCGAGCGTTCACCTTCCAAATATTTCTGAAATGGCATCCGATATTTGCCTAAGTCATGGAGCAGACCGGCTTGTTGTGCAGCATCGGCAAGCAGTGGCTCGGCAAATTCCCGGGCCTTATCCCCCACATTTTGTAAATGTTTGGCAAGTGGGTGCCAGCACGAATTATTCGCTGAGTCTTTTGGCTTCGCTTCGGGTGTATGGGCGTAGTAGTTTACGCTTGTCTGTGGTTCTTCAAGGAGCAATGCTGGAGACCTTTTAATAATTCTCTAAAAATTGTAACAAGTATACCTACCTTGTGAAAACGCCTCAAGGTGTCTGTTGTTCTCATACAAACGCCAAGAGCTTCCTCGCTATTCCGGAGTACATGTCCATCTGTACACAATAGTCCGACACGAGGAGTTATTGTCAAATCTCGTATACGGCCTGAATTGACAGTAGCTTCAGTTTTTTTCAACAACCCCGCAGTGGTGGGCTGCGACGCGCGTGGTTGCAAGCGTTTCCTAGCCCTAGAGGCGGGGTTCCGACAGGAGCAGGCAATCATAGACCGATACCGCTCTCTACCGGCTTATCGCGATCCATCGTTCGCCCTACTTTCGAACCCGCTCCCGTCTCTTTCACTGGCGCGTCCCGCGCCGCTCCCCTGATCCCCTCGAGCGCCGATACCCGTTCGCCCGTGGCTGTTTCGAGTTGCTCGCGCAGGGCCCTTGCGTCGTCGGTCACGAGTTCCGCCCTGTCCCTGGCCCGGCTGATCTCCACGTAGAAGCTCTTCTGCGTGGTGAGGTGAGGATGGTTGGCCTGCATCGCGGCGATCACGTTGTCGACGGTCCGGCCCTGGAAGGCATGCACGGTCGAGGCCCAGGCATGGTCGAGATGGCGCAGTTGAGGATCGCCCGAGGTCATATCGAGCCTGCGCCCGTCTTCCAGGCGGAAGGAGACGCGGCCGTTCCCGGCCGAAAGCACTTCGGCCGTACGACTGTTGACGAGGCCTGATCCCTTGTCGTTGCGTGTCCAGCGTATGCGGTCGCCGGCGCGAAGCTCGATGTCTTCGGCCCGGTAGACCTCGGCGCCGCCACTCCGCCCGGCAATCCGCCCGGGCTTCCATGAAACGCTCCCGCCGTCCTTGCCTTCGAGCATCACCGTCTGGTTCTTGTGATCCACGCCCGATACGCGGAGTTCGTCGCCCTTCTCGACGCCCAGGCGCTTGTAGGGGCGGTGGAAGGCCACGACATCACCCGGGGCGTAGTTCGCCGCGAGCGATTTCTCGGGGTTCGTATAACCGCGCGAGACGAGCCGCTCGCCTTTGAAGGCGGGGCCGCGGATGCCGCCCTCGCGCGCGAGACGCTCCCTGATATGAGCGTTGATCTTTTGGCGAAGTTCATGACTGGGCGCCATGACGCCGGTGTTCTCTCTCGCCTCGGGGGACAGTTCGAGCCAGCGCGCCGCCACCGCGCCCGCGATGTTGTCGGCCTTCACTTGCGCGACGTTAGATCCTAGCTTCTCGAATGCGCGGCCGATCTCACCGGCGAGGCTCGCCTCGACCGCGGCTTTAAGCTCCGGGTCGCGCTGGCGCAGGATATCGTCCATCACAGCGGTCTTCATGCCGGCCTGCTGGAGTTGCGCGAAGGGTTTGCCGGCGTCGACGGCGCCCAGTTGTTTCTCATCGCCCACCAGCACGACCCTGGGGATGCGCAACGCGCCGGCGACCCGCAGGAGGTCGCGGATCTCGCGCGTGGAGGCGAGGGACCCTTCGTCCACCACGAGCACCGTCTTGCCGTAGGCCGCACGCATCTGCTTTTCGGCCTTTCTGGTGAGCCGCCCCCCGGCCACGCCGGCGTTTCGCGCGAGGAAGCGCTGCAGCGTCTCGCTCTCGATCCCGGCCTCGGTCCCGAGCGTCTTCACCGCCGAAGCCGACGGCGCAAGACCCTTGACCTCGAACCCGCGTTTTTCAAGCAGAGCGCGGGCGCGGTTCAACATGGTGGTCTTGCCGGTCCCGGC
>JAAXGF010000333.1 GCA_012267605.1 Alphaproteobacteria bacterium
GCGTCGCCAACATCGGTGGCCACCGGGATCAATTCCGTTGCCATACCTTCACCAATGGCGTTGGAAAACCCCTCGCCAAAGGCCGAGCTTGAGACAATGACGTCACATGCCGCGAGAAGTTCCGGCATATCATCGCGCCGGCCGAGACGGTATAGACGGGGCTGTTTGGGCAGGGTTTCGGTTCCCTCTCCGATAGCCAACGCACAAACATTTGGTAAACGCGCAAATGCGGAAAGAAAGTTTTGGTGGTCTTTCATCGGATCAAGCCTTGCCGGAAACGCGACCACCGGCATGTCGTTTGCGATTCCCAACGTTTCTCGAATGATTGCCCCGGCCTTCGCATTGGGGTGAAATCGATCGGTGTCAATCCCATTCTCGATGACATTGAAGGCGCGCGGCCAATAGCCGAGTTCCCGATGTGCCGCTCGCCCGCTCTTAGCGTTGGCGATGATACCATCCGGCCATTTCGATAATCGCGCGCAGGTAGCTACGGTTAGTCGGGTGACGAGACCGTAACACCGTAAATCCAGATCTGAACAGCGCAAACTCCAATAAAGTCGTGTTTGTCGACGTCGGCCAGATACTTTCAGTGCGAGAAGGCAAATGAGATCGGCGTGATACATCCAGGAATGGACGACGTCCGGTTTTTCATCCTGAATAAGCTTGGCAAGTCGCCAAACTCCGCGAGGGTCGGGTTTGTGTCGGTCCATGCCGAGATCAGTGGTTTCGATGCCAGCCGCGACTAAGCGTCGCTGGGTGGCTCCCCCCGGAATTAGGCTCACGACTCGGTCTGGGGGGCCAACCGCCGCTCGCGCAAGTACTAAAGTGCCAAGCATTGATTCAGCACCGCCGGTGCCCAAGCCGGAAATTACGTGCATCACGCGCGGTTCGATATTCGGTGCGGTCATCGCTTGTCTCGAAAAAATTCCGCAGGTGTCATTTTGACCATCACGCGACCGCCGCACGGAGGGCGGAAATGATTCGGTTCTGTGTCGCCGTGTCGAGATAGGGGTGCATAGGTAAACTCAAGACTCGCCTAGTAAGCATTTCGGCCACAGGTACACCGCCTGGAGCAACTGGAAATCCACGAAACGCCGGTTGTCCATTTAAAACTCTTGGATAATGAACAGCGGTCGGCACTCCGGCGGCACGCAGCTGAGCTGCAACATAGTCGCGATTGTCGACGCAAATTGTGTATTGGGCCCAGACGGAGCTTGCGCCAGTAGCTACCTGCGGTACAGCTATGATGTCGGCGAGACCCTTTTTGTAATGGTTGGCGACGCGTTGGCGCGCGCCTATTTCGTTTTCGAAAATCGCTAATTTTTCGAGAAGAATTGCGGCTTGCAAGGTATCCAGTCGGGAGTTTGTGCCAATTCGAACATGATCATAGCGTTCAGCACCTTGCCCGTGATCGCGAAGCGAACGCGAAGCCGAGGCGAGGGAATCGTCGTTTGTCAGGACGGCGCCGCCGTCACCGTAGCATCCCAGGGGTTTTGCCGGGTAGAAGCTCGTCGCCGCAATGTCACCGAAGACTCCAGTTCGCTGTCCGTCGAGGGTAGCGCCCAAGCTTTGTGCGCAATCGGCGATTACGAAAAGCCCATTATCCTCGGCGATCCTGCAAATTGAACCATAGGCGGCAGGTTGGCCAAAAAGATCCATGGCGATTACACCAACTAAGTTCGGTTCCTTAATTTCGCAAGCTCGGGCTAGACTCTCGGGCGCCAAGTTGAAGGTATCAGCAGATACGTCGGCAAAAACCGGTATCGCTCCCAAAAGCGCTACAGCTTCTGCGCATGCGGCGAAGCCAAACGCCGGGACACATACGCCGTGGCCGGGGCGAACACCCTTGGCCAACAGTGAAAGAAGCAGGGAGTCCGTGCCGCTCGCGCAGCCAATCGCGTGTTTGACCCCGCAAAATGACGCGAGCCGCGATTCGAAAGTCGCAACTTCCGGCCCAAGTACGTAACGGCCATGGGCGATCACTCGGCTGATCGCAGCGTCGATCCGATCCGCGATTCGTCCGCGCTGCGTCACAAGGTCGATAAATGGAATATCTGGTGTCGGCTCCATGGTTGCCTTCTCGCCGATTCCGAAAACTATCACAAGCGCCTTTGTTGGCACGAGGATTGCCCGCCCAATTCTGTTGTATAGCAAAATTTGAGTTGGCCTATGCCTTCACTAAGATGGCTAGACTAGTAACGTTCGAGCCGAGTTTTGTCGGCCAAGGCAATGCACCTAAGGGTAGGGCAGCGATGCGCGAGTCGTCCTGGCTCAGGCGATCGACGGCTAGGAAGGGACCGGGTATCACTACGCCGTTAGTCCACAGCGGTTGTCCTTTAGGAAAGTAGTCGTGCATCAGGAGGCATCCGCCGGAGCGTAATTTATTGAGTGCAAGCGGAATCTCCTGATAGACGACGCGTGCTTCATGGCTGCCATCCAAGAAGATGAAATCGAAGCTCTTTCGAGTTCTGGCAAGATAGTCTAAGGACTGGGCGACGGTGAATGTGACCAGTTCGGCACAGTCCAGTTGCGCCAACATCGTACTTGCAGAAGCCGATACGCCGTAATTCGTCCATAGGTGAGCTTCAGGATCGTTGACATCGTCGATGTCTAAGGTAATGAGCCGCGATGTCGCACCCGCGTGCCGGTTGGCTTTCATCGCCATGGCGATATGGAGAGTGGAGCCGCCAAGGTGGGTACCGACCTCTAACAGCGACTGAGGCTTGAATCGGCGAACCAAGTAATAGATGGTCTGGCGGTCCCCAGGGTTAATTGCGCCTCCCTTGTCCACGTATTCGAATACGCACGAAATCGCTTTTTTTGCCGCTTCCCACTCTTCGCCAAGATCCTCTTCGCGAAACAACTTGTCGAAAGCAATCGCCGACGAATCAGGGAGCGGCGTCGCATCGGCCTTTTGGAGGGGAACACGTTTGAGCCGCCATGATTCCAACGCCGAGCGAAGCGCGTTTTCCATTGGCTTGGATAGGAGCTTACGGAACAGCGTTTTCATCGTTGGTGTTTATGCCGTGAGGTGCCGCTCTTGCGCAAGCGGGGCGATATCGAAGGTTAATTGCGCGTGTGCTTTCCGCAAGGCACTCTCTACCGCTGCGGGCAAGTCGGCACGGGCGAAAATAAATCCAAGGTAACGTTCGCCTTCCGGCGGAGGTATCACTTCCTGTCCTAGAGGGATGGATATTGTTACGTCCTCTACTCCAGCGACTCCTCGGGCTTCGAGGACACCATCGACGCGCCGTAAAATCCCGGGTCTTGGGATCGGTAGCATCAACACACCTGCAGCACGGTGTTCGCGTCGGAGCCCGTCAACGGATTGGCCAAGGGCATGTCGCAACACTAGTTCTTCCAGTGATATGCCTGCACCAAAGCGCAGGGTTCGGGAGCATAGGCCGCCGATTGAGCGAGACGCTACCTCGATAAGCCAAATGCCCCGATCGTTTACGCGTAGCTCGGCGTGAATGGGGCCCTCGTGTAAACCGAG
Source organism: Alphaproteobacteria bacterium (assembly GCA_012267605.1). GTDB lineage: Bacteria > Pseudomonadota > Alphaproteobacteria > JAAXGF01 > JAAXGF01 > JAAXGF01. The sequence goes on from JAAXGF010000333.1 coordinate 3,497, forward strand.
AACCTCAACGCCCTTCTCCGTCGTTTCGAACACCGCCTGTTGAACGTGATCAGGCAAACGTGATGGTGTCACATAGAGGGTTTCTTCGAACGCCGGTCCGACCAAAGGGTCGGGCTTATCGAAAAGTGCTACTACCTGCAAACCGCCATTGACCAAGAGTCCCTCCACAGCAACTTCGTGACCGGGGATGTAATCCTCGGCCAGAATTTCGCCGGATGTCGAACTGCTGCTGGGAATTCCGTTTAAGATCTTAGCAATACGAGCGTATGCTTTTCTGAATTGCTTTGCGTTGTTCACGCGAAGGACTCCGCGGCTGGCGGACAGAGCAAGAGGTTTGAGGACGCTAGGATAGGTCACGGACTCGGCAGCTGAGTCGATGTCACACCCGCGTGGGAGACGGCGAAATGTCGGCATTAGCAGTCCTGCGGCCTGCCACAGCATTCTCTGCCGATACTTGTCTCGCGTCGCCGCCACGGTCTTCGGAGAATTTTGGCGCAATCCGAGAGCGCGCGAAGCTTCCGCAGCCAGTAGCACGGATTCATCGTCGCTGGGAACGATTGCCGTGAGTGGGAAGTCCCGCGCAAATGCCGCGATCGAGTGGACGCTACCGAGGGTGTTGGCAAAGTCCAAGGTTAGACCTCGATTCACATGATCGAGGGCTTGGAAGTGGTTTGAGCCGATGGCGACCTCGATTCCCATTCGTTCGGCCGCCGCAAGGAAATCTGCCGCGCGATAGGATGTCGTGGGAATCAACAGCAATACCCGCACCATATTCAAGATCTCTACCCCTCACTCACGGAGTGCAACTATAGTCGCTTGGATATCTGTTCGCGATGCTGATGGAAATCGGGGTTCTTGGGCTCTGCGTTCCAGCATTAGAGCCGGATGCACGGCCTGGATACGGTGTAACGTCACCAGGATTTCTGGGCGTGGTTTGCATGCTAATATGACAACTTGGAGAGGGGTTTCACAAATGTCCGGTTGGCATCTCGATGATATTCTTTGGCATGCTTTCGAGCCGGAACGTGTTGATTTGGCAATTGTTCCGACAATCAAGGCGGCTAGCATGGTGGAATACCAG
>JAAXGF010000176.1 GCA_012267605.1 Alphaproteobacteria bacterium
GGATCAGACCTGGGCAGTTACCCGCCGTCAAAAAATCCCGACATAAAAATGAGATTTCCGTCATCCGGCTTCTCATTCACGGTAACCCCGTTTCCGGGGTGCCGCGCGGGCTGCAAAAAATCAATCGGCGTGCCGCCCGGAACAATATTCTCTCTTTCTTCGAAGACTAGGACGAGATTGCCCTTCAAATCACGAATCGCCTCAATAGCAAAGTTTTCCTTGACCCCGGAATATAATCCGGCCAAAAACGACAGGCCTAAAAACAAAATAGCCGTCGTAAAAATAAATATTAGCTTGTCTAGGTTTTTTGGAATCATTATTTTCCGAAAATTACTATCATTAACTCATAATGGATGACACTACAACTGTAAGGAATTTATTATTCAAGGGTCACAAAAAGACACTTAACTAATTTATTGTCGGCTTTGTCAAGCTAATCCAGCTTGCTTACAGTGCGTCGCTTCGTCGCAGCAATTATACAGCGCTGGGCAAACATGGACACTGGTGTAGCGATGGCCGTTGGCCACCGACCCACAGGTGACAGTTGATCCCTTAGTGGTTGATCCTTTAGTGGTGCAGGCCAAACGTGACAGCAGCGTGCTCCCAATGACCGCTTATGACGCGGTAGGCGGCTCCTCCCACCGGCACTGCCATATGCCCAAGTGCGGTGTCGCCAAAATGACCTTGACGGCCCGTTTTTGGCTATTCGGCGGTCATCAACAAGCAAGACGACCGTCAGCTTTCCGTTACAGGAGCGACCGTGCGCCGAACCCGCAAATTAGCCAGACTCATCCCTCGACAAAAAAAATCGCCCATTCATGGCTTGACGGAGAAAAGCCGCCTAAACCCCCTACCCCATTGAAAAATACGAGATCAAACTACACCAGTACGACCGCTATCGGATCCCATAGCCGCCGCACAAACGTCCCTCTTTTGACCGCCGAATCTGGACCGAAAGGGGCATTCACCCAAACGAAAAGCGGCCCGCAAGGGCCGCTCAAGACGTTGCCTTAATACTGAATTAGGCTGTTCTTCGTTTCCGCCGTCGGGCGAATGCTAAGGCCGTCAGACCCGCGCTGAATAGGGACAGCGTCGCAGGCTCCGGAACGTCCGCCGGGGGGTCCATCGTTGCGTTTGGGTCCGACCACACTGCATAGACCCGCCGTATATCGGTTGCGTCCGCGGATCCCAAATCCCTGTCCCTTTCCACCATGTCCAATTGCTGTAAGTCGATCTCATTGAAATCCGCATCGTCATTAAAGGCGTTGGACACCAAAACCAAAAATGGATCAGCGATCGCGAACGGCGTGAATGTGGAACAATTGTCCGCACTACAACCAAACGTCAAATTCGGCGTGGAATCGATGTTTGGGAACAGTGAGTTCAAGAAAACCTGATCCAGTAAAGCGATCGATGCCAGGATTGCGTCAGCCTCGTCAAATAAGAAATCCGAGTTTGAATCGCAACCATCGAATACATCGATGCATGTTCCGTCCTCGAACGTCACGTCAAATAGTTGACCCCCAACGTCGACGTCCCTGGCTCCGACAAGTTGCCCGCCTTGGATATCCAAGATCGGCACCGCCTGCGCCGGAAAATGAACCATCCCGACAATTGCGAAAGTCAACATGGACAGGCTTGTCCAAAAACCACGAAAATTCATGATAATCCTCCAATTTTTTGACCACGTGATTCGAATGCCTGGCACCGCGAAGGGCCAGACGAACGGGCCCACAGTTGCACGCTAATGGACAACCGTGAGTTGTGATTTGCTATTACGAAAATTTCTGTGGTGCAAGCTAGCGTTAAGGGGTGTCTGCGAGATGCCGACACCCCTTAGAATTCGAAGAATCGTCTCGATCGGAACGCGTCTTCACCCGGTCGGAGACTTCCCCGACCGAAAATCTTAGGAAATGGTGTAACTTCTCGCGCCGTCTAGGGCGTCCCGCAGGTCTGGAACGTCGTCACGCGAGGCGTTTGGCTGCAAACCGAACTTGCGCGACAGCGCCTGGTACTTGCCGATCGCTGCCTCCTTAATGCCGTCCGTAAGGTACGGTACCGGGGAGGCATCGCTTTTGGGATCGTAGCCGTTGTCGATTACCATCTGGCGCACAAATTCCTTGTCGAGACTTTCAGGCGCTTCGCCATTCGCCAGGCGCCGCTCGTAGGATTCGGCGATCCAGTATCGTGACGAGTCTGGGGTGTGTACCTCGTCGACGAATAAAAGCGTCCCGTCGGAGAGCAATCCAAGCTCGTACTTCGTGTCGACGAGAATCATACCATGGCGGGAGGCGACCTCCTGCCCTAGCGCGAAAACTTTCATGACCATTTCCGCCGCTTGATCGAACAAGGCCTGCGGCATGATCCCGCGTTCAATGATCTCGACCGGCGATATGTTTTCATCGTGTCCGTCGACCGCTTTGGTGGACGGCGTCAGGATATTCTCCTTGAATTTCTCGTTCTTTTTCATCCCCGCCGGCATTTCCACGCCGGATATCATGCGCGAATGATGCTGATACGCGTGCCAGGACGATGTCGTGGTTGATCCTGTCAAGTATCCGCGCACGACAAACTCAATCGGGACGACGTCGGCGTTTCGGTTGTAGGTGACGTTGGGATGGGGCTGATGAAGAAAATGGGTTGGGATATCGAGATCACCGAGCCGGTTAAACCAATCCGTCGCGATTGCGTTCAGTATCGCGCCTTTCCCGGGGATCGCGCCAAGCACGTGGTCGAACGCAGAAACACGATCCGTGACGAGTATGGCGCGAACGCCGTTTTCGAAGACATAGCTTTCCCGCACTTTGCCTGAGTGGCGATGACACCGATCGATCTCCGGTCCATTCAAAATTCCTCCAGACTCCCCCATCATTCTCCTCGCTTTTGTTCCAATGGCCGTTTCACTAAGGCCGTCCAAAAATTTTGCGGCGCAACCCGCAACGATCGATACAAACAGAGCTTCGAATCGGCATCAAGAGGCAACCTCACCCGGGGCAACTTTTGCAGCGTCCTTGACACCGCTCCGGACCCCTAAAACACAATCATGGATCGGCGGGGAAAACGCGCCCAGAGCCCCCTACCCGCCTAGCAATTCCCAACGGCTCACTGTGCACGATGGGAAGTGTTTTGTGAAAGTCCCTTCTCGGCACCAGCGATAGCAGCGGGCCCGACCTATCTGGGAAGTGACCACGCGGTTTGTGTACAAAAACTGCTCTCGCTCGCGAATATTTCGGGCGCCTACTTTGAATTCAAAGCGATGAACGACGCCGCGCGTCTCATGCGTGCGCAAGAAATTCGCGCTAATCGAACTGACCTTAAAAGGCAGTACGGAAGTTTCCGAAAATGGTGCTGGCCTAGCCCTCTGCGCCAGGCCTTAAAATAAAATTCGTGATTGTGGCGTCGGTCAACGCGTCCGCAAAACCTGCACGTAATCGCGCATAACTTGGGCTTCTAACTTTGTTTCCTTAAGACGCAGTTTCACGACGTCGCCAATACTTATGACTCCCAGGAGCCGTTCGCCTTTCATCACCGGCATATGGCGAACCCGCTTCTCCGTCATCGTGTGCATGACGTCGATGATGGCGTCTTCCATGGTGCAAGTCGGCACCTCGGTCGCCATAATTTCCTTCACCTGGATTTCGCTTTGAGGCCGGTCCATTGCGGCAACCGCGAGCACGATGTCCCGCTCGGAAATGAGGCCGACCAGAATGCCTCGCTCGCTGATGACGACAAGACTGCCGGCATTGTAATCGTGCATGGTCTGCGCAGCCTCAACCAGCGTGTCCTCGCGCTTTGCTTTGGCCACGGCGCACCCTTTGTCATCGATAATATTTTTCACGATCATCTGATGCTCCTGATGTCAAGCCGCCCGAATTACCCAAAATTCCGGAAACAGCTCTCTTCGATTAGCGAAAATCAAATGAACGTATTTATGAATGTTAATTTTGGCCTTCGTCAGCTGGCTTGCAAGGGGATGCCAAATCAATTATGGGCGATTTGACCATCCCGAGCGTCTATACCAAGCCGGCGAACGCGCAAAGCGAAACCGAAGCTGGGCGGGCGTAACAGCGGTGTTGCCTAGATGCAAAGCAATCCAGTCTGCCAGATTGTAGGGTTACCAAAATCCCATTTGTCGCCGTTTTTCGAGATAACGCTGGTGGTAATCTTCGGCCCTGAAAAACGGTGGCGCCGAACGGATATCGGTAACGATTGGGTTTGCGTACCGGCCCGAGGATGCGAGCTTGTCGCGAGCGACACGGGCGGCTGCTTCCTGAGCCGGACCATGAAAGAAAATCACGGAGCGGTATTGCTCGCCGATGTCGGGACCTTGCCGGTTGAGCGTCGTCGGATCGTGAATGCTCCAAAATACCTCCAACAACCTCTCGTAAGACACCTTGCGCGGATCGAATGTCACCTGGACAACCTCCGCATGGCCGGTGCTCCCACTGCAAACGACCTCATAGGAAGGATTTTCGAAGTGACCCCCGGCGTATCCCACGGTCGCATCGGCGACGCCGTCAACCTGTCGAAACGCCTCTTCGACGTTCCAGAAACATCCTGCCCCGAAGGTTGCCTTTTCCATTCCCGTCCCTCCGGGTGTCTTGGTGCCCGAATCGGCGCCGGATAATGCGGATTCAGTGCCGCCGAGGCCCGCGCCGCGATTGACGTTCGTTTCGTCCCGCACATTCCCTTGGTTATTGGAGGTTCCGCTGTCGGACCTGTGACTGTCGGCGTTAGCTGTTGGTCTGCCGCAGGAATCGCCGTCAGAACAATACCTGTTCGCCCACCGCCGTAGCGTTTGGGAGCGCTCGCCAGGTATCGGCTCGACGATCGTGGTTGCCGAATCGTGCCGTACCATGCGTACCAATCCCCAGCCACGCAGGGTATTGATCCGCCGCAGAACCTGCCCTTCGGGCATGCCAAGCGCGGCACTCAATCTCCCCGGCGTAAATCGGGCACCCGACAGGCGGCACATGATATCCCTGAGCGCCTCGTCGCTGAGTATGGCGAAAAGTTGGTTAAACTCACTCGCCATGCCGAATGTGGTTCCGGGACCGCCGAGACTAGTGGGATAGGGGTTTTCGGCGCGCACTGGCATACTGGCAAGAAAACCGGCAAGCACGGTGACAGCGACGTAGGTCTTCATTTCCTCCCCCTTGAAGGGCCAAAAGGCGATGATAATAGCACGCGTCTGACTGCCAGCGAACAACGCCGCTGGCCAAAATCGCGACCAACGAACTATCGTTTCCCGACATGGCACAAAATTTGTCATCCCGCGCATGACCTAACCCACATCCCGCCCTTTTTAATTGTCATACACGAGGCCTACATTGCCGCTGGTTAATCGCCGTCGTTGGCGCCGGGTGATTGATTTTGTTGATTCCTTGACAGGCTCATGCTTCCCTCCGTTGCCGTCGCGAACGAGTGGCTGAGGGTGCCTGTTTGCCGGCCTCGTAGATGGTTGATGGGATGGGGGCTTGTGAGTAACGATAACGGTTTTTTGACGCGTTTGGTTTCCATTGTCCGTTCGGAAATTGCCGCTGTCGCGCAGCGGCCGATTTCAGCTGCACGACCTAGGAACAAGGCTCCTACCCCCTCTGTGCCGCCATACCCCATTTCAAAAAGCTGTTCCCACAAGAATTCTCGCGCCCCATGAAGGCTTTGACGTTTGGGCTCCTCGTTTTCAGCATGACACTGACCGCCTCGGATGCCTGCGGCGCGCGGAAGAAGGCGTCGCCGTCGGACGACGAACCGGTGATCTACGATGATGCGATTGTCGAGTACCACAAAAATATGACGGTTCTCGACGACTATATACTTCGCCGGGTGATTTGCCGGTTGTCCTCCCAAGCTTTTGAGCCCGGCGCCCTCGCCAAAGCCATGGGTGAAGACCTCAACGTCGTCGAAGCGCGGATAAATACCCTGAAAAAATGGGGCTTGGTTCGCATGCGCAAAACTGATTGGGGCGCCGAGATCGTCGAGCCCATTCCGGGTGAAGGCGCGAAAACTTTAAAGAAGTGGGAGGATATATATTGCGTAAATGGGGAGAGCTGCGACTCGGTTCATTGAAACCTGGCCATCGAGCTCCCCGAACACTTCAGGAACGTTGCCTCCGGTCAGGACCGCGCCGATCCGTTCCGCGACGATCGCCTTGTCGCCTAGACCTGACGCGGCGCTCTCCGTTTCGGCGATCCGAACGGCTTCGTCGATCTTTTTTATCCATCGCAACGTACATCTGACCGCTCGCCCCTAGATAATCCGGTACAGCAAATTCTGTAGAAACATCCGTCACTGAACATTCGAAAAAGATGATTGATGGCGGTAAATCTTGGTCCCCAATGTGGGGCACGCCAAAATCCTGTCTCATTCAAACCTCCAATAAACGAAGAATATTTTCAATCTCCGATACCCGAGGTCAGCAATGCCGAAATTCAGCCGCCTCCCCCACGAGTTCGAAGCGATACCCAAAAAAGTCTAACACAGGAAACATACAAGCGCAACATAGAACTGAGGAAACTGGCGATTTTCAATTGCACTCTTATTTGCTAAGTTGCCTTATAGTACTTAATTGCTCCTCGATCATCTTGTCTCTATTTTCTATTTCTTGTTCTAGCTGTATTATTCGGTGTTGTAGTTCTTTTATTTTCTTCTCCGACTCATCTTTATTTGCCATTTGATTGGCTTCAAGGTTCCAGCGCCCGGTTTCTGCGCGTTCTTTACTCTTTTGAATTTCAAACTCAATGTAATAGGTGCTACGGTCCATCAGCCGCGCCGAACGGTCGTTGCCCTCATAGCGCCACAGAGGATCCTTGTAGAGGTGGCTACACACTCGAGCTCTCATGCTCCAGCTCTGCGAATCCAAAAAATCGTACTCGCCGACCGCTTGGTAATAGGTCAAATTCTCGCCGCACCAGTCGATATCGTTGGCCGACAATCGTTCCTCTGCCCTCAAGCCATGTGAAAAGCTGAAAGTCATGAATAAAATGGTTGCGGCAAAGAGACACAACCTACCTAACCGGTACGATTTTTTTGGGTACAAGCCAGAACTCCTTTCTTACCAAGCTCAGCGATGAATATCGCGCTTGGTGTATCCTGTTTCAACGTATCCCCGTCCAAAGACCAGTTTTTTGGCACCATCGAGCAAGGTGCCCTTTTAAACACAAACTAATAACACGAACAATGCCGTTTCTCGATTCCGATTTTTGATTACTCGCCGGAACCCATCATCGCCATCAACTCCCGCCATTCACGCTTGCTCAACCCGCTGTCTTCTTGACAAACCCTCTCGCCAGCTGCCATTCGTTTTACGACCTCTAGCCCTGTTTTTGACAGCCGTATGCCACCCAACCCATATTCCATGAAAGCTTCATAGCACAAGGGCACCCAACGTCTCAGACTGTCTATCATCGCCTCCGCATAAACACGAATTTCATATTGCGCATGAGGATCTGCGCGTAAGCTCAGAAAATGCATTAAGTTATGAAGGTCGATCTTCCAATACCACTGGGTATAAAAATTGAGACTAAGATTCATCCGCGCAAGTTCCCGGGCGAGACCATTTCGGTCATCCGCCAGAGTGATGCCGGCATCGTCTTGATTGAGCATCTCTGTGTAATGTGCATATGCGCGGCTCGCGTCCTCCCGTAACAAGTGGAGAACGCGCTTCGCCTCTTCCCCCTCGAGCCGCTCACCACGGCCCTGGCGATTACCCCGGGATTGGCTTGCTAAGTTGTCCGGTGCGGGCAAGTAGAATTCATTGTCGAGAATGGAATAACGAGCGGAATACTCGTTGACGTTCGCCGTACGGTGACGAATCCATTGGCGCGCGACGAAAATGGGGAGTTTCACGTGGTACTTGATTTCGCACATTTCGAACGGGGTCGAATGGCGGTGGCGCATGAGATAATTGATGAGTCCCCGATCTTCGCGCAACCGCCTGGTGCCACGCCCATACGAGACCCGGGCGGCCTGCACAACCGCCTCGTCGCTGCCCATATAGTCGATAACCCGGACAAATCCATGGTCCAAGATCGGAATTGCGTCGTAGAGAATTTCTTCCAACGCCGGCGCGACGGCGCGGCGCGTCGGATTAGATTCCGCACGCTGAGCGGCAATTTCCGCTTGCTGGTCTGAATTTAGCGGCATGTTCCTCGCGTTCTCCCCGGTCGGTGTAGCGATAGTCTCGGATTTTGCGTATGGCAAGTAGGGAAACGAGCAATCCGCGGAAGATAACGGGGTTAGAATCGCTGACTCGTCTGGTTTTTCCACCGGATTCCCAGTTCCCTCGCAGGTTTACCCTTTGCAGGCGGAGAATTGAGCCCTATATTTTTACCGTTGGTTCGTTTCGCGAACCGACTATGGCGATAAACGGCGCATGGAATAAGCGTAGCGGACCCGGGGGCAGTGCCCGGCGCCTCCACCAATTCCTTCCATCGGCGGCATTTTGACACCGCGCGGTATCATCGAATGGGGGCGAAACAGGATCGACGTGCGTGGTAAAGG
>JAAXGF010000313.1 GCA_012267605.1 Alphaproteobacteria bacterium
TGAGGCACCTGGGCAGTTACCTGAAAACATACGAATTTACTTTGCGGGTACACTGCGTTTCGGCCTCGATACTTACGTCGGGCAATGCCGTATCGCAGTGGAATTCGTTTCCGTGACATTGACGCGAAAATCATGGCGTAGATAACATTGAAACATTTTGCACTTATATTTATTTCAATCGCGGTATGTGTATTGATTTTTGAATTCGTAATACTTGAATTAAAATATGATGACGGTTCAAATCGTGATATTTCTATTGAAGAAGCCGGAATTGACGTTAATAGCGATCCAGTTATCAAGGAAGATTTAGAGGTCTATCAGATCGAGCCGCATCCTTGGCGGTGGTTTAACATGGCGAGAAACTATCAAGGACAGTTTCACAGAACGAATTCACTGGGGTATCGATTCGATATGGATGCCGTCGATCCCGAGATTCCAACCGTCGGATTTTTCGGTGGGTCCACGATGTATTCGGTTTTTACCATCGGCGAATACAGCATTCCGAGTTTGGTTCAGGAGACTTGTGGCGCGGGCAGAATCAATGCGTTGAATTTCGGCGTCGGCGGCTACTCAACCTCGGCCGAGATCGGCGCCTACATGGAAGCCATCCGGCATATTCGCTTGGATCACGCCATTTTCTACGACGGAGTCAACGAAATCGGCCGGTATATCGAGAACGTGCAGTCAAACGGACCCGACAACGTGGTCTATGCCAAGATCGGTTTCCCCTACGATGAAACCCGATTTTCGGAAATCAATTTCAATAAGAACCACAATGCAAAGCATATGTGGCTCAAAGAATTTAATATCGAGAAATTGATTCATAAGTTTATCAGAAAAAATATCTATAAATCAGATACGGTATATAACGAAGATATAATCGCAGATGATTTGATTGCTCACTCAGATAATATTATTTCCATTTACGAAAGAAATGTCGAAATCATAAAGTTCATAGCACGGGGGCACAAGGCTACCGTCGATTTTTTTTGGCAGCCCAGCGTGTTCTCGAAATCTGTGAAGTCCGAGCGGGAAATTGCCCTCGCCGACGCCGCGCCGGCGGTGCAAACCTTACTTCACCGGGAGGTCGACCGCAGCGCCGGCGACTTGGCAGCGGTGATCGATTTGACCGGTGTGTTCGATGGTCAAAATTCACGCGTTTATGTCGATGCTGTTCATTTGGGGAAATCCGGGAACCAGATCATTGCAAGCAGCATGATCGAGAAATCGCCATTCCTCCGTTCGGTTTGTTTAAATTAGCGGCGAAACCTTTACGTCAGTAGTGGGTCTTGAATGTGGTGAGCCGGTGAGGTTTGCTGTCGGCGCACGCCTCAGCGTTCGCGGAGCTTGACCGTTAATGGGTCAAGGCGCGCTGCAATTCATCGGGAATGACGATCAACAGGCCGCTATCTCGGCTGACATTTTCGCAAGTCCCGCTGTAGCTTTGATAATTATGGGCGACGCAACCGTCGTAGGGACTGAAGCTCGATCGCCGCTGGACCAATTTGTCGCGTTCGTCGATCGACGGCACGAAGTAAACATCGAAGCCGACCGATTCGTCGTTGATGGTCACGCCGTAATCATAGTTCGTGGTTTCCTTCGAGGTACAGATCGGGATGAACTGGGCGTACCCGGTGGCCAGCTTGGTCGCTTGGTCTTCAGAACTGTAATTCGGGTTGGGTAAGTGCGCGACCATGACCGATTCGGGGTCCGCGCTCTGCTGTTTTCCAAACATGAACTCAAACTGGTGCCGCAGCCCGTCGACAACCGGCCGAGCGTAATGAACCCAAATATCCTGGCAATTGCTATCCACCCGCACCTCGATGAATTTCTTGCCATGCTGCTGGTGCACGGTTCGCGTGCCCCGTTCCCGTGTTTGCTGCATGTACGCGTTGGCGTCTTCCGAGCTGGGGTCGCGCATGACATCCAGGCTGGTGCGGTCCCAGACCGTCGTGATGTCGAACACGATATTTCCGGGGTAACTTTTCCACTCGGGCTGGAGGTGGACGTACGTCGAATCCTTGTTCAGCTTTCTTTCAGGCGACTCTTGCGTGGGACCGGACTCCGCGGCGAAGGTCGGCCCTGTCTCGCCATGCCACGAGACGGCGATCACGATGCATGCGTTGATGACCGTGAATTTTCGGAATAACCCACGGAATTGACCAAACATTCCCACCAAATCCCCGCGCCCGCATCAGCGATTTGCGGCCATGATATCACGAGGGGCGCGCGCGCCGCATATCGGGTCGCCAGACCCAATTATTGCCGTGGAATCAATGCAATGGCGCGCAAGGGTCCGCCGGAGCCCGCGCCAACTTTCATCGGCAGGGCGATCAGAAACGCGCCTTTCGCCGGGAGGCGGTCCAGGTTCGTAAGGTTTTCGAAGGCGGGAATGTTCTTATCCGCGAGTATCCGGTGGACCAGAAAGTCCTTGGACTGTCCGTAATCGATGGACGCCGTATCCACGCCCACCGCCTTGACCCCGCGCTCATCGACAAGGAACTCGGTGGCTTCGGCGCCAAAGCTGGGAAAGGAGAGATGGCTGGCATCGCCGGGGGTATCGTCTCCCAAATTGGCTTTCACGTCGGGCCAGCGCTTGCTCCAATCGGTTCTCATCAGCACGATCGAGCCGGGCGCGATCTGGCCGTGAGCGGATTCGAAAGCCGCTACATCCTCCATGGTGAGCCGATAATCACTGTTTGCGCTGGCTTGTTCGGAGGCATCGATGACGACGCAATCGCCGAGCAGCCGGTCGATGGCGACCTTGTCGGCGGTAACCCCATCGCTCGAAAAATTGATCGGGGCGTCCATATGGGTGCCGCC
>JAAXGF010000396.1 GCA_012267605.1 Alphaproteobacteria bacterium
CCACCGAAGTGAGGGGAGATGCTGGTTGCTACAACCAGCAGTGTGACAACAATTTACGACTATCGATGCGCGATTCTATCGGTCGTACAAGGAAAAAGCCGGTTTCATTTCTGAAGGACCACCGTAACCCATTGATATACATAGAGTTTTTCCTTCCGCGAAACCAGCGCAAGAACCCAGTCACTATACGTTCGCGCAACCTATAAGACCAGCGGACTCGATAGGTCCACCGGTTTACTGATACCGTGATGCTCGGTCTCCTTTCCGGTGTCTTCGTCCAAGTGGTAGATTCGAAGCGAGTCATGCTCCGAGTCAATCTCCTTCAATAGACGCTCACGGAGCACTGCCCATTCTGTTTTTCCGACTTTACATTCAAACAGCGACTTTTGAACCCGAACACCGAAATCCTGGCAGGCCCTCGCCACGCGACGCAGTCGCTTCTGTCCGGCCCGGTCGATCGTCGAGACGTCGTACGCGATCAATTTCAATTCGCTCTCCTACAATAGAAGCATGTGACATCCTGACTTCATTTGGGTATGTACGGGATATAGTCTGGAATATCGCCGCGGAGCTTTCGGGCAAGCAGCCTGGCTTGAATGCTGAACACCTGCCCTAACCGGACATTTTCCTTGAACAGCGCGTGCTTTACTTCGGTTTGCTTGCGCCGTTGCCACGCCTGGATAACCTCTCGTCTGCCGTGGTCGGTGAACTCCACAGCGCCGCCTTCTCGCTCGCGAAAGTGCCGTGGCTCAATCTGCCGCCGATTAATGAGGGTCAACGCCAGCCGCTCCGCCAAACAGGGCCGGAATTCTTCCATTAGGTCCAGGGCGCATGCCGGTCTACCCGCCCGAGTGGCGTGGAGCCACCCGACGTACGGATCCAAACCCGCCGTCGTCAACGCGGCCAGACAATCGTGACGAACCAGCGCATAGATGAAAGACAACAGGCAGTTTACACGGTCACGAGGAGGACGGCGTGAGCGGTTTAAAAACCTGAAATCTTCTCGCTGTTGTTTGAGCATGTATTGAAACGCTGAAAAATAAACCCTGGCACCCAGGCCCTCCATTCCCCTGATCGGATCAAGTGCTTCCCGAAGCCCGCAATCCTCCGATTCGGACATGGTATTGCCGAGGTGCTGGATGAGTCGAGCCAGTTCATCAGCTGCTCCCACCAGTTCATTGCGATCCAAATCCGTAACGGCTTCCCGGCCGGAACGCAAGAGAATGGCACGCGAGTTCTGCAATTTCCCCGCAACGAACTGTCGCGCAATACGGGATGCCTCAATCGGGCTGTCCGCTGCAGCGTACTGAGCCCGGCGCAACAGATAGCGAGTGTCACCGCTTCCCAGAACCTGTGCCAACAGGTGCCCGTTCTCCGTATGGAAATGAACCGCCACCTGGTGTTGCCAGCACAAGGCCATTGCGGGAGGCGTAACCACGACCCGACCGAACGCGCAGATGCTTTCCAGGTGATGAATCGGCACGGTCAGCCGGGTCTGTTTCTCGATCTCGACCCGAAGCGTCAGATGATCCCTGTGTACTACGGCGCCGGATGTAGTCAGATAGAGGGTATTCTGGATGATGGCCATGATGTGTGCCTAAATCTCGTTCCCTGAGGGACCATGCGACTTCAGCCGGTCGTGTCGAACACATCCCGAGCCGCCTGCGCGAGGGTGGGCGGAGCACTGGTAATCTCCGGCAGGCAATAATCAAACAGCGAACACTCGGAACATTGAGGCTTATGGACGGCCCGTGGGACACTGTTCTCTTCGATCTGCCAGTGTACGGCCTCTACTGCCTCCTCGGTGAGTCGACGAAGGTCCTCTGTGAATTCAACCTCCCGCCGGCGCTTGCTCCTTGCATGGAAGATGGCCCCTCTCGGAACCTCCAGCCCGAACATCTCCTCCAGGCACATGGCTTGTGCGCACAACTGCGCGTCGTCGTTATCGAACTTGCGGCGCCTGCCCTTTTTGAACTCGACTGGAACCATTGTGCCATCGATATGGCGCTCAACGACGTCGCACCGGCCATTGATCCCGAGACGACTGGACCAAACCGGCAGAGCACGTAAAAGAGTCACGCCACTGACGGTTTCGTAACCAGAAACGTCCGACCGCTCATGAACGCTGTCGCCGACCACGGTATGCACGTTGGTCCCACGCACCCCCTCAATTACTTTCAATGCCGCCCTGCGGTCGCAATAGAGGAAGTCGTTTATGAGCGAGAGGGGGATGGGGTCGGAAGGATTGGGAAATGGAGTGGCGTTACTCACAACATTTCGACCAGTTCGACATTTTCGGACAGGTCATCCCGATTGATGGAAACCTCGTAGTCGGAGAATTGGCGGGTCGTTTGGACGGACTCTTTTCGGGTGACCGTTATGTGTTCAAACAACTTGTGCGCAGGCGCATTGCCAAGGGCGGATTGATGTTTGAACACGATGAGTTTTTGCGGAGCCATGGTTCCACGCGAGGCGGAACGATCTAAGTCAAACATATTCTGCAATGCCTGCCAAAAAAGGTTGAGGTCCTCATCCCTGAAACCAGTGTCGCGTGCGAGATTGGCGGAAATAAAACCGTGGCAGCGGTACAGGCCGTAGGGAATGAGGTTTTTACGACCCATCGTCTGGTTTGGGGCGTCGAGTTCCTTGGCCTCTGTAACGGCCATTCGGGTGATGGAAATATCCATTGGCAAGATGGGATCAAGGCTACGGCTGAAGCTCAGTTGCACAGGGCCGCGCACTTGGCCGGCATTTGTGCCGGTGGACATCACTGCGCCAAACGTCCTTACATCGTAGTAGCGATAACACATTTTGGCGCGAGCATCTTTGACTTGGTCGCGAGTGGCTTTCTTGGATTTGCCATTCACTTCGTGGCCGAGGTCTTTGTGGGCTTGGGCGATGGACTCGTTCAGGATCGCGCCTTGGCGGACGAAGATGTCGAACGGTTCCGCGCCCCCGTTGGCTTCCAGAACATAGTTGCGAACCTTGCGCTTTAGGCACACGTCGGAGACGAGACCGTGCATGTCCTGCGGATCCACGCGCGGAGCATTAGCGGCATCGGGGTCGCCGTTGGGATTGCCGTCCTTGCAATCGAAGAGATAGACGAAATCATATCGATTTTGGATGGGATTCATGGTAGTTACCTTTCTGTCAGAGTTAGAGTCTGTTATTCACAATGTTCAGGGCCTATTCAGTTGAAGACTCTTCGTCGTCCTCATTCCCCTTGCGGAGTCGTCGGTACTCGGCGTTTTGGTGGTAATAGCCGAGGGCGAAGCGGCCCTGTCCTTCAAGATCGAGGCTAGGCGGGAAGTGATCTCCTAGTTGAACGCTTATAGCCTCAAAGTCCTTACGTACATTTTCGGCGAATCCCCCGCCTGCTTTAGCGAGATGGTTCTGCGCGTTCCGAAATAGCCGGCCCATTACCAAAGCGGGTGTAGTGCTGGCACTTGCATAGAACCGCTCAACAACCCCGGCGTTGACACTGCCGAGGGCGATGCGCTGGAGACGGTTAAAAACTGAGAACAGGCGTCCGCAGAGATAAGCGGGGTCTGTGGATTCGGTGTTTAACGATTCGGTCATGTTGTTCCTTTCTTGTGGTTGATTGAAACGGTCCTGCCGCATGAGGCAAGCCTTGATGAGGGCCAAGCGCGCTGGGTTGATTTTGTTGTCGATTTCGATTTGCTGCCGCCGCAATGCCGCAGCCAAAGCCGACAAAGGCAAGGGTGCGCCGCGTAGCGCGGCATACAAAAGTTGTGTTGGAATCTGCGGAGCCAGTTCGTCTAGTTTGTCACGAACGAGACCATGCAAGAGATAGCCGAGCTTGAAATCGGCGCGAGGGGTGGGATCGCCTCCCGGACGAACGACGGAGAGGTCTTCAAACCATTGCCGCACATTCTGCTCAACTTCGGGGACAGTGGATTCGAGCCAGTCGCGGACGATGATGCGGCCACCGTTGCCCGAGAGACTCATAGCGTAATACTTCCGGGCGTCTAGTGCGTGTTGGGGTTGCCCGGTGCGTGGTGCCTCAAGCAGATTGCGAACTTCCTGTTCGTCGGCAGTCTCGACCAAATCAAACGGGTCGAGGTCCTCCTTCTCACGAGTCCAGTGGAGATGCACGATTTCGGTCTGCCGAAAGCCACGTTGGACGAGATCGTTCAACGCGCTGCGAACTTTCAACTCGGTGGCAGCGGAGATGGAGGCGTTTTCACCCTGCTGAAGACCAAAAGAAGTGAACGAAGCCTTGTCGAACGAAATCAGGTTGGTTCCCACGGCAAGGCCGCCCGGCACTCCCTTGATCTTCTCTGTAGTTGTAACTGACTCCGTCAATTCGCCAGTCGCCAGACAGAAGCGTTTCCTGCCCGCAGCTTGTGGCCGGTCCGCAGCGCGGCGTCTGCGCCAGAATTGTTTGAGTTCTTCCGATTGAAGCAGTGTGTTGCCAGAGACCCGGAAAGTGATGTTGTCGTTCGGCTTCGCCTTTTGTTCAGTCAGTGATGCGTGAAGTTTTTCGAGCGCGTCTGGCTGGTTTAGAAAGGTCAGAGTTGCCCGGGCTATTGGGCCGTCATTGGGACATTCGCCTGCGGCCGCTTCCAGTAGTTGCTTGAAGTAGACGTGGGAACCTTCTCGCCGTTCGGCTCGTTCGGGCTTTTTTAGATCGGGGTAGTTGACTGCACGCTCCAGTGTGTCGCAGAGGAAGAAGGCACGCGGGCGAGACGCAATGGTGAGTTCCTTTTGTTCGATAAACGGACGGGTGAGCGTCCTCGGTTTGGGCTTTTTCGCACCGGAATTGTCCAACAG
Organism: Alphaproteobacteria bacterium; assembly: GCA_012267605.1. Lineage (GTDB taxonomy): Bacteria > Pseudomonadota > Alphaproteobacteria > JAAXGF01 > JAAXGF01 > JAAXGF01. The sequence goes on from JAAXGF010000396.1 coordinate 4,795, forward strand.
TTCGATGGGGCCACCGGTGAGATTCCCGAAGACGTCCAGAGGAATCAGCCAACGAACGGGGGCTTCGTGAAAGTCGGCATCGCCGAGATCCTCGCGTTCGGCGTATTCGATGAGGGCTTGCAGCATCATGGTTCCTTCCTAGTATATTCAGGTTGCGAGATTGGCCTTGATGTCCTGCCAGTTGGGCACATTGACGATGCCATTTTCGAGACGGGCTTGGAAAAAGGTACTGACGGGCTCCGGTTTTTCGACCTTGCCGGGCTTCCAGTGCGCCGGGATGTCGAGGTTGAACACATCGTAGAGGATATATCCCAAGTCCGTGTCCACATTGGCATCGGACGGTACGGCCATGTCGCTTAGCTGAGCCAACTCGAAGTTGGCGGGGAACTCGCGGCAACCAAAGCAGGGTTGGATGAAGCATTGGCCCTTCTCGGCCCGGCGTCGGAACATCCGGTAGTATTTACTACGAGTATCGTCCCCTTGGGGTTCGTCGGCAGCGAGAGGCTTTTGACGGGGCTGATTGGCCAAACGGTTGAGTGCTATGCTAGCTTCGATAACGTAATCCACATCGCGGAGAGCAAGTGTGTTACGCTGTGTGCGGTCATCTTCGGCCAAGATGGGTTTGGGATTGCGAGAGTTGGCGACGGACTTCAGTTCGTTGCGACGGAAGCTAAGGAACTTGATGGGGCGGTGAACAGCGATGCGATGAACATGCCAGCGGAATTGCGGTCTGTAGAGAATCGCTTCAAGGATGCCTCGGGCAGCCGAGGGCGTGGGCACGGGATAGCTCATCCGTTCGACTTTCATTTCCGGGCGCGTGAAACAAGCGAGGGCGCCCCAGACACGAAGATAGACTCTTTCGGAGTTCATAGTCAGGCGCTTTTTTGAGTGCGTCCTACGGAATTAACACGACAAATTCTGATGGCAAACGAAAAAAGAGTTGATATTAAACATTCAATGACAAAATATATACGATTACTCGAAAATTGTCAAGCACTGGTGGGATTTTTTCTTATATTTCTGTCATGAAATCATCCATTTGGATGCGGATTGAAACATTGACTGTTTCATATCTATCTGAAGCCAAATGACTTAGGTCGTTTGGCTTCTATTTGTAGGCCGCTTAGAGAACAAATTGTTCAGCTTCGTAACTACAGGCACCAAGTTGGTCGTCATAGCTGGAACTCCAGAAAAACATGGATTCGTCCTTGAGCAGCGGAGTGATGACGCCGGTGCTTCGAGCCTGCTGAAATTCCGACTGATAGAGATTGATCGTGAAGCGCTGACACTTGCGGGCAAGGTCAGCGGTAAGGTGCTGTTGATGGCGAATTCTTTCGATAAGGTCTCTGCCACCTTCATACGGCACGAGGACAGCCCGTGTTCCATCGTCAATCAGTTGGCAGGCTTTGGCAGCAGTGGGAAAATCGAAGTCCTTGCTGGCTTGGTAGGCGCGATCTTTGTTTGCCGAATCGGGGCCGAGAACTTCGTAGAGTTGTGCGAAATAGTGCCGATAGGTTTCCGGCTGGTGCAGCGGCGCATCCGGGCATTCGGCGAGGAACGATTCTGTTTCTTGGGCAGCGGTCTTATAAGTGCCACGGGGCATGCTGCCCGAAGGCGGTGTGAATACGGTAACAGGCCCGGACTCGAAGTGGCCTTCGCGATTGCAGCGGCCAGCGGTCTGGATGATGGAGTCCAGCGGGCCGAGGGCACGATAGGCAATAGGGAAATCTACGTCCACTCCTGCTTCAATGAGTTGGGTCGAAATGAGCCGGCAGATTTTGCTCCCTTCAAGTCGTTGGCGAATGACTGCCAGCTTGTCCGAACGATGCGCTGCACACATGGCTGCTGAAAGGTGGAAGCGGCCCTTCTCGGGCAGTAGTTGGAACAACTCGGCGGCTTGAGCACGTGTGTTGACGACACAAAGGACGCGGTTGTGCTGGCTGATTTCGCTAGCAATCTCCTGCCAGTCATCCGGAGAATCCTCGGGGTTGCGGATGGTAATGGTAGTTCGCTTGAGTGTTTCAGCCATTGCACCCGGTCGGCTTGAAATTTCTCGGGGCTGCCAGCCGTTATCAATCGCCTTCGCTGCAGTTCCGAATGCAGGCTGAGTGGCGGTGCAAAAAACGGCCGTAACACCGTAATCGCGGGTGAGGCAGTTCACCGCGGAAAGGAGGGAAGGCACCGAGTGCGTCGGTAGGGTCTGAACTTCATCGAAAATGACCACTGAGCGGGCGATGTTGTGGAGCTTGCGGCAGCGGGACGGTCTATGCGCGAAGAGGCTTTCAAAGAACTGCACGGAAGTAGTCACGACGAGGGGGGATGCCCAATTCTCCGCCGTCAGACGCGCCCGGCGGATTCGAGCCTCTTCCGCATCTCTACCAAGGTCGGAACCTGATTCTCCCCATGCAACAGCGCTGTGGTGTTCGAGCACGTAATCCGGTCCAAAGATCGGTTTGAAGAGTTCGCGATATACTTTGGCGGTCTGTTCTATAATACTGGTAAAGGGAATGACGACTATGATACGCCGAAAGCGATCATGGGAGGTGCCCGGCAAACTGGCGTTATGCCGACAACAGTGCTTTAGCGCGAAGGCCAGCGACGCAAGCGTTTTACCGCTGCCAGTCGGCGCAGTAAGGGAAAACAGTCCGGGTTCCATTTCTGCCGCCCCAAGACAGTCCGTCAGTAGTTGTCGTCGTGCTTGGTTGACTTGCCCATCTGTAGAAAGGCCGTGGAGAAATTTCATAACAGCTTCAAAGGCTGTGTCTTCGGCAAGCGATGGAACGCTCCGTGATTCGGCCCGTTCGGAGTCGAAGTGGTTTTCAGTGTCCAGAAAATCTGCATCCACCAGACAACTGAACAACATGCGCGTTCGCAGTGCCTCAGCGAACGACATTTCCGAAGCACTTGGAAAGGGACCAAGCGAAATGGCATCATTGTTGGCGCGAGCAAGCAGTTCATTCACCGATTCTTCGTGACCAGTTTCCAACACGACGCCGTTACCCACCTGAAAATCCCTCATCGAATTTTTTAGCGAGCGTTTGAACTCATCAGAGATGAAGGCAGGCATTCCCGTGTGGTGTCCGTCAATGGCGAACGGCAAGCGGATATTCCTCTTTTGAAATGCGGCGAAGGCACCATGGACCCAATGGTTGATTCCGTGTACGGAAGGATCTTCAAGGCGCTGCTGGAAGCGTTTCCCGTACTTCCCGAGGTCATGCAGCAAACCAGCAAGGTGCGCTTCATCTGACAACCCAAAGGGAGCAGCGAATTCCCGAGCCTTGTCCGCCACGTTTCGCAAATGCTCGGATAACGGTTGCCAACGCGATTTATTCGGATCGCGTTCGCCAGTAGCCGTTTCGGCTGTGTGGGCGTAGTAGTTCATATAGCAGATGGATACTTCAGCGTCGGATGAACCCAAAACGGTGCATATCTCTCCGATCGGTCTCACCGCTATCTTACACATATCATAGTGAAACTTTGTTCACTATGCAAGGTACTGTCGCGCCGCGCTGGCCAGCCCCAACAGGAACAGAATCACCAGCGCCAATACCACGTATTCTATCACGACCAATCTCCCAAAGTGAGTAGGATCTACCTTTTCCGATTTGCAAAACAAAGTTTCAGTCGTTGTCTTGATAGCGGTTGATTTGCCAGTGGCGTGCACGAAATACATCGAAAAAAGTTGCTGTTTTTTTCAGTTGGCTATATTCTATTCAGCGACCAGAATGGGCCGGCGTCAGCCGACTCGGGACAATGTCCCTGGCCGCTATTTTTTCGCCGTACATTCGACAAACGCTGCCCCTTCCAGCCCGCAAATGGGAGATGAAGTCGGGTTCCCTGTGGCGTTCGGACCGGGTGCGGCCACGGTTTTCACCGCCGTGTTGTTTTTGGCCGAAATATCGACCAGGGGGCGCACGTCGAGGTGCCGGACTTGTGGGCCGGCACGTGAATAGAACGCGGACGGAACCACCGGCATTGCAGCGGCTAATCTTGTGCGGGATTGGCTTTCTCGACGGCATTCCTCGCGGCGCGGCGGGCCTCCCCGGCGGCATCCCTAACCGCGTTTCTGGCGGCCCTTTGGGCTTTGTAGGCGGCATCGAGTTTCATCCTAGCGTCTTCATATATCTTCAGAGCGAACTGGTAGCTCTTTCCGGCCGCCGCAACCTGTCTTTCCCGGTCCGCTTCGTAAATCGCCCGGGCGTTTGTAAATCTCCCTGGCGTCACTCCGTTCCCGGTGCCAAGGTACCGAATCCCATTTGTCCCAAGCCGCAGATTTGTCTCTGCGGGCGGCAAGATGTTCGTACAGGGCGACGCTCCATGCGATTTCCCAGGCGTCGCGTTCGGTTCTTGCCGCTTTTGGCGCTTCGTTTTCGACTGCGGCCGCGTCGATTGCAAGCGTGGTGATGGCTAAGGCGACGTATCGGGCTGCGCTCATTATGGTCTTTTCTCCTGGCTGTGGTTTTGTGGCGTGTTTTCGGAACAGCAGTTCTCCTGTCGGATTGTCTTCTACCTCGACGTGCCCGAACTATGGCGAAATATCGTGCACCATGCAAGCTATTGTCGCGCTGCCGCAAAATTTCCAGGCCAGTATCCAATAGCGACCGGAAGTTTGGTCCTATTGCTTGCGCCGTTTGCAGCCACAACCTCCCGTAACGGATCGGCCCTTGCTTTTGCCGGGCCGGATTTGCATGTGTCGCAAAATGCGACGACGAGGCGAGAAGACCGGACAGCAGTGGACAGCTATCACCGGTCAACCAAAGGCGAAAAAGCCGATCAATCTATGTCAGCACTTTAAGTGGACGGATCAACAGGGGCGCGATGCGGGCGGGACGCCCGCGCTCCCAGGGAAGCAAGAGAACCACCGCACACCCCAAACCTCGCGCTGGCGTTGCTCAATGTAGTAGGGGCGACCGGCCGGTTGCCCTACGGTCTACGCGCATAAGTCGGCTTACAGTCATCAATGGCCAGCATCTGGTAGGCGGCCAGCCAGTGGAGGATTTCGGTTGCCGAATTTTCTGTTATAACGTACAATGAACCTCCGATGGGGTTCAACATATCATACCTCACTGACGACAACGAGCGTTCCCGATGAAGCCTTCCGTTCCGTTTGAAAAACACCATTTCGAATTCCTCAGCCATGCGGAACGCGCTCGTACCTACCTCGAGGTGGTGCTGGAGAAATACGCCAGAGACCAGGACAAATCGGCCCTTCTGCTGGCGCTCAAGGATGTGGCCTCGGCACGAAATTGAAAGGGAGTTTTCCATGCTCAACACTACTTTGGGGATTGTGAAAGACGGCAAGATCGAAACTTTGGAGCGAATTGCGTTGCCCGAATGAAAAAGGGTATTGGTAACGATCTTGCCCGATGACGATATGTTCTGGCAGGAAGCCAGCCGGAAAACCCTGAAGCAGATCTGGTACAATAATGAGGACGATGTCGATGTCCGACACCTTGACGAATGATATCGTGCTCGTTCGATAGAAAGATCAGACGACGTTGGTTGCATCTCTGCGAAGTTGGCTGAACCTTAGATAGATTCCGATTCATACATCTTCCCCGCCGCGATCATATCCTCGGCGATCTTCGTTCTCAGTTCCTCCGGAGCCAGCACCTCGCACTCCGGCCCCCAGCTTCGAATCCAGGGTTTCATCTCGAGCGTGTGTTTCACCCTGAGCCGCATCCTGCACCCGCCGTCCGGCTCGTCCGTCACGTCCACCACGCCCGGCCAGTCCGATTCACGCACGCGGTACGCGACCTTCCCTGAAAACCGAAGTACGACGTCCACGACTTCATTGCCGCCCATGATGCCCCACGAGTGCTCGAGGAATTCGTACGGATCGAATCCATCCCTCATCTTGAATTTCGTCTCCAGCAACGTCGCCCGTTCAATGCGCTCCACTTTGAACTCTCGAATGGCCTGCCGCAAATGGTCGTATCCGATGACGTAGCTGGCGTATCCCACGGGCGAGGGCTCTATGAAGTGGGGATCGATCGTACGTTCCGTGGTTTCGCCGGTTTGCGGGTTGTGGTAGACCATCCGCACCTGCTTGCGTTCGGACCAGGCGCGGGTGAGCGTTTCCAGAACGCGGATGTGATCTCGATCCGGCCTGCGCTTGTCGGCAACCGCGGCCGTTCGATTGATGTGTTCGCCGATGGACTCCGGCATGGCGCTCGCGAGCTTTTCGAGTGCAGACACGACGTGCGGATTGTGTTCGTCGCTGTGCGCGGAGAGCAGGCGCGCGGCCAGGTAGAGCGCCAGGGCTTCGTGCAGATTGACCCGTACGGTGGTCAGATATCGTTCCTTCAGCACACCGAACCGCCCGTCATCCTCCCATATCGGCGACCCCGACTCGCCCAGCGACTGAATGTCCCGGTACACCGTACTTCGGTGTACGCCGAATCGCGAAGCAATTTCCGTCGCCTTCCTGCCGCCTGACGATTGATAGAGATAGGTCTCGATCGCCTTGAGGCGTTCGGCGCGGGTCATCGTTCGTTCCATCCGGAATCCTCCGACTTCGACAAGGTAATACACATTTGTCGCAGCTATTGCGACAAAATGGAGAAAGCTCTCAGCTATCAGCAGTAAGTTGTCAGCCAGAAGCAAAAAACAAAATGCCAGTCGGTCGACATCAGCGCCGTGAGGTGGGAGGATCAATGCGGCGCGGCGAGGGCGGGATGCCCTCGGTCCGGGTGGTAGGGGCCGACCGGCCGGTCGCCCCTACACGCCTGAGGCGCCTGTCCGATAGATTGTGCGGTTTCCACAGGACCCGGCGTTTGTCCGGACACCGAAGTTTCGGCCTGACTTACGTGGGCAGACAGGAATGTCCGCCCCACCCTCACACCGGCTTCCTCATCGGCGGCGCCTGCCATTGTGCGGGCCGGGCCACGATTGACTCGCTGCTAATCGTGGCAATTCACGCATTATTTCAGTGCGTCGCTGAACTCCCCCTCTCCCCCTGGGAGAGAGGGTCGGGGGGTGAGGGCCTCGCGCCGGTCAGTCCGTCAACACGGCCGTTCCGCTGACCGATACCATGAGCATGCTGCCATCCCCAACGACTTCGTAGTCCAGGTCGATGCCTACGACGGCGTTGGCGCCCTCCTGCCGGGCGGCTTCTTCCATTTCCGAAAATGCGATCTCGCGGGCCTGCTTCAGTTCCTTCTCATACGCGGCGGACCGTCCGCCCACGATGTCGCGAATGCCGGCGAAGAAATCCTTGAAGATGTTCGCGCCCAGAATGGCCTCGCCGGTGACGATGCCCCTGTAATCACGGATGGTCTTGCCTTCGATACCGGGTGTGGTGGTCATAATCATCGGTGTGCCTCCTGATATCAGATGGGCGTTTGGTACCGGATTCCGTGGTCCGGTATACGGTGTCGGACGAACCTTCCAAGGCTTATTTGTAGCTGTTGTAGACGATCGAGAGCCAGCGGTCGGTACTCATCCAGCCCTGGCCCCACGACTGCCATTTCTCCGGGACTCCGGCTGCCTGGATTTCTTCCAGGGTCTTTCCAGCCGCGATGGACTCTTTGACAAGGCTGGCGCACGTTTCCAGCATCTCGAGCGCAGTCTTCAGGTCTTCCGGCCCGGCGAGCGGCCCGTGACCGGGGATTATACGCGCATCCGGAGGGATTTGTTTCAAGAGAGACCGTACGGCCTCAATGTAACCCTGAACGTCTCCGCCGCCGCGCAGGTCGACATATGGAAATCTGCCGTTGAATAAGAGGTCTCCGGTGTGGACGACATTGGATCCGGTGAAGAATACGACGCCGTCGCCATCCGTGTGGGCCTTCGGAAAATGGACGACGCGCAGTTCCTCGCCATTGAAGTGAATCGACAGTTCTCTGTCGAAGGTGATTTCCGGCAGCGCGGCTTCGGGCAAAGGCCGGTCGTCGACGCGCCTCGCCGCAAGACGGTTTCGGACGTTCCGATGCGCGACGATAACGCCTGTTTTTCCGAAATGCGCGTTCCCGCCGGTATGGTCGCCATGGTAGTGCGTATTCAGGACGAAGGTCGGATCCCCGCCCCCCAACTCGCCGATGGCCGCGCGGATCTTTCCGGCCAGCGGCGCGAATTGATCGTCGACAATCAGGACACCGTCCGCGCCCACCGACACGCCGATATTGCCGCCCCTCCCCTCGAGCATATAGATGCTGTCCGTGAGTCTGGTGGATTTAATCTTGACCGCGGAATAATCCCTCTGCGCGAACGCCGTGCCGGTAACGGCCAGTATCGCGGCTATCGGTAACCAACTGGACATAGCGAAGTTCCTCCTTCTTGCCGAATTTAAAAAAGGCCCGGAGCCATATTCCCGGGCCTGTTGAAACCATCCTGGCAAATAAGGGCGACCGGCCGGTCGCCCC
>JAAXGF010000356.1 GCA_012267605.1 Alphaproteobacteria bacterium
GATACTCTCACACACTCGTTTGAGTTGCTGCCGAACGCTAAGTGTCAGACCCAACGGCCAACCAGGGGTATCTTGCTCATTCATGGCCTATCGGACATGCCGTTCGCCATGCGCGACCTGGCAGAAGCCTTTGCCGCCCGATGTTTCACCGTACGAGCAATTTTGCTTCCTGGTCATGGAACGCGTCCAGCTGATCTCTTAGAGGTGTCTCACGAAGACTGGCGCCGAGGCGTCCAATTTGGTCTCGCGACCCTCAAGCAAGATACCGATGAAGTTTACGTGGGTGGATTTTCGCTTGGCGGGCTACTTGCGGTTCTTGTCGCACTGGAAGATTCAGAAGTTCGCGGCGTCTTCGGATTCTCACCGGCATTGGCACTCCAACGTGCCTTATCGCTATCGCAAACACTTTGGATACGCGACATATTTGATTGGGCCGACATCGATCCGCAGGATGATTATGCTCGCTACGAAGCGATGCCGTTCAATGGTCTGGCCGAGACCTATGTACTAACCAAAAAATTGGCACGATCACTTGAACCCATTGACGTCCCAGTTTTTCTTGCGCAAAGCGTTGACGATGCGGTTATCGACCCAATGAGAAATACCGAGTATTTTCAACGCTTCTTTATCCATCCACATAGTCGGATGCTGATCTATCGGCCTCGCGATGACGAACCTGATGCCACTGACCCTAGAATTCAGTACATCAACAGCTATCTCGTAGATCATCGTGTCTTCGCTTATTCCCATCAGTCAGTGCACATCTCACCCAACAATGCTCACTACGGTGTCGCGGGCGACTTCCGACAATGTGGTGGTGATACGAGCTCTCGTAGCACTGAAGAAGTAGATCGCTGCTTGAAGGCGGATCGACCGTGGCACGGTGAAGTTTTTGGGGCAGCAGCGCCACCGAGCAACGCTGCGGATTCCTTTGCGAGGCTCACTTACAATCCGCGCTTCGCTGAGCTGTTAGCAGAAATCGACACATTCCTCAGCGCAATTAATTAACATGACGGCTATTAGCTAAAGTAAGTCGACCGTAAATCGTTACGATTCTGTCTGCTTCCGGATCAGAAAGCCGCCGTTGATTCCGTCCGCTTGATCGTAGCCGAGGTTAATCGGAAGGCGGCGTCAGGCGTCGTAACCGAAACGCCGGGCCCAGGGCAGCAAGGTAGGTAGAACGGGTTCCATATGCCCGCGGTACCGTTCCCAGCGGCCTCGGGCGCGGGTGTAAAGAGGTTGCGTGACCTGGCTGTAACTCGGCGTTGTGATCCTAGTGCGGCGTAATGCGGTTTCGGTGTAGCTACGGATGCGATCGTCCCAGCCCACGCCAAGAAAGTCGAGGGCCGGCGTCAGCGTTTCCTCGAAGGACTCGATAAGGCTTTCGTACCGCACCGTGTGGACCTTCAACGGCAGTACCTCCCGGTACTGATGCCAGAGGCTCATGACCTTGTCGTATAGGCGGGCCGCGTCCCTTAAGTCGAGAAAGTTGGCCATCGCGTCGGTAATCTTGAAGTCCTGCATGAAGCAGCTCAGCACGCAATCGCAAGGGTGCCGTTGGACGAACAAGAAGCGAGCCTGTGGGAAAATTCGGTGGATGACGCCCGCTTCGATCGCGTTCAACGGCAGTTTGTCGATCACCACGGCGGACGGGTCATCGGGTTCCAGGTGCTTGTCCAACTCCGCGCAATAGATTTGCCGTAAATCCGCCAATTGGGCCGAATCGATCTTGGCCAGACCGTCTGGATCCCCGCCGGGAAGCCGCCCGAGAGCGTTCCGCAAACGATCTACAGCCGTTATCTCCTCAACGACGCGAATGGTGCCGTGGCTACGCAGGATGGTATCCAGCAAAGTTGTCCCCGAGCGTGGGAATCCCACCAGGAATACCGGGTCGCGAGAACTCTCATCGGCATCAAGCCGTGGCCAAGTCTTGATCCACTCGGCTTTAAAGCGTTTTACCAGAACGTCGATCCGAGCCAGGTAACGCCGCCCTTTGGCTCGCTTGGCTTCGGGCGTGTCCCTGCAGCTGCGGTTCCCTTCCCTTGCGTATTCGAACGCGGCATCGGTATCGCCCAGCCGGTCGCATAGATCCCCAAGCAAATACGCCCGCGTTGCCAAGAAACCGGGGTTAGAATCCGCCTCCTCCGCTCCTTCTAGGACGGCCCGTGCCGCAGCGTAATCGCCATCCCGTTTGAGGAGATACGCTTCCCCATGAGACACGCGCGGATGGCCCGGGCAACTCCGTTTCGCGGCGGCGACCGCGTCACGCAATTCCTCGGTGTGGTTGGCCATCTCCAACACAAATGCCAAACTGCTATGGGCCTTCGCGTAATCGGGCTTGATGGACAGGGCCTTGTGAGAGCTGGCGATGGCCTCATCCAGCATCCCCAGGTCCTGGAGTGCAACGCCGAGGTTGGTGTGCACTTCCGGGAAATCGGGCTTGATGGACAGTGCCTTATGATAGCAAGCGACGGCCTCATCCAGCTTCCCGAGATCCTGGAATGCAACGCCGAGGTTGGTGTGTGCCTCGGCATAGTCGGGTTTGATGGACAAGGCTTTACGAAAGCTGGCGATGGCCTCATCCAACTTCCCAAGCTTCTGGAGCGCAATCCCAAGGTTGCAATGGGACTCAGCGTATTTGGAATTGATGGCGAGGGCTTTGCGGTAGCTGGAAACGGCCTCGTCCAGCTTCCCCAACTCCTGGAGTGCGAGCCCAAGGTTACAATGCGCCTCGGCATATTTGGGTTTGATGGCGAGGGCCTTGGTGATGAGATCGGCGGCAATGTCGTTCTTTCCCACTTGGTGTGCGATCACACCCAGGAAGTGCAACGCGATAGGCTGATTGGAGTCGGCCTGCAATATTTGCTTGTAGATGCCTTCGGCCTTGGGTAGGTCACCCGCCCTGTGGTGCTGTAATGCGAGGTCTATGGCTTGCTGAACGGTTACCACTTTTTGCTCGGAAGAGCGATTTTCCCTCGTTCAAGCATTGAATTCGTCGCCGCTGTCTACGCTCTTTTTTACCGCCGGGTCTTCGCCGCCGAACTCATAATTGGGGATGATTTTTAGGGGATTTCATTACGGAACAAACGTAGACGAAATCGTTCGTGATTGATAGGGGGCCTCTCCCACAACAATCCCTCGGGTGGCAGTCCAATCTTGGCCCTGGCTCATGCAATTTCTGTCGTCGGCTAACCCGGTCGTGGCGAGCGTTCGCCAAACGCGGCTGCTTCGGCCCTTCGAGCCGACATCTGAATCAATATTGACTGCTAATCCTCAGATAGCGGTCGTCGCCGACGGCCAATTATTTTTGTGCATCCGACTCGTTTCGGTCAACTGACGCTTCGGACCAGCAAACGATATTACGGCGATTTTAGTCGCGAGTAATTCCCACCCCAAAACCATCCAGTGCCGCACCTGTAGCGATGGGATGGGCAATTGGTTGACGTGCGCCTAAGAGGCTGCGGCGGCTTCTTCGATGTGCATCTCGCACTGTGATCCGTTTGCACTTGACCTTTCTGAGATAGTCCGATTTCGCCCTTGCGCCTTTGCCTTGTAAACGGACTTATCCGCCCGCTCAATCAACAATCCGACATCCTCGCCGGTACGGTGGGCGGCTAGGCCAATCGATGCCGTCAGAGAGCCTATAGCCCTTTTCGATCCCCGCTTAACGATCTTTCGCGATTCGACGGAGTTGCGCAGGGTTTCCGCCAAATTCATGGCATCGTCCAAATTAGTATTGGGAAGAATAGCCGCGAATTCCTCGCCACCGTAACGCGCGACCAAATCCCGTCCCTTTAAATTCGAGGTCAGCACGTGGGCAACCAGTTTAAGTACCTGGTCACCGAAGCGATGACCATGTCGGTCGTTGAACTGCTTGAAATGGTCGACATCTACCATCAATAGAGACTGTGAAAGTATTTCAA
>JAAXGF010000253.1 GCA_012267605.1 Alphaproteobacteria bacterium
CCACCGCATGCAGAAATCCATCAGGTGCGGGTGTTCGACAGGATCAGACCTGGGCAGTTACCCCGATCCTTCGAATTGGATGCAATGAAGGCAAATGAGGCCCGGTGCATCGTGCATATAGGTGCCGTCGGTATGGGGTTTGATTTCGAGATTTGTATAGGCGGTGTCGGCGTGCGCCATGTCAGCCTGAAACGTCCACATATCTCCGAACAGCGTTGTTCGGATGTAGCCAATGGTTTCGGCCACGCGCCGGGCGGCCGGGAGGTCCGGCGGCGTCCCGGTGACGAAACAAACGCCGTATTCGGCCACCATTTCGAGCAGCCGCCGCAATTCGCCAATGTCACCTTCTGTAAGTCCGGCGAATGGGACAGCTGGTCGGGTTTTCTCCCACTGCCGCGCATCCCACAGAACTGGTACTGGCTTGGTATCTGCCGGATAGGCCAAGTTGGCGAGAAACGTGGCCGTGTAACGGCTTCGGTGGTCTCCCCAATCAACTTCAACGCTTTTGCCGTCTTCATCGATTCGCGCGCTTTTGGGCCGAATGCCCGGCGGGATCGCTGCAGTGTCGAGCTGGCGCTGGCCGGTATGCGGATGAGTGCACACTTCGTCCCGGCAATGATCACGCAGCCACAACCAAGAAAACGAAACGGGATCGCTCCGCCCGTGAAACAGGATATCAAGACGATCCGAACGAACACTTATGGAATTGATCATACTATCGGTGCATTCGGGCGAAGGGGCTTGCCAAAATTCCATACCATCATGCGCCGCCCCATGCATCAGCTGCGAACCAGGTATGCGAAATTTTCATATCATAAAAATTGTTGTTCCATGCAAACTACGGTTACTCCGAAGGGGGAAACAAGATACGTTTGATTGCACTAATCTGAACGGACGTAGGCTGCAATCATTAAAAGGCTGGAGAATAAATATGAATTCGTCGGAAGTATTTGCTCATTGCTTGAAAATTAAATCTCCATGGAGCGTCGTTAAACAATTCGTAGATTTTGCCAAGGTGCCGAATGAAATTCATATTGAAGTGCATGCAGATCGGCGTAATCTTTACCCATGTCCTGAATGTGGAAAAAAACGTCAAGTTCGCGATACGGTTCGTTTGATTTGGAGACATGCGGACTTCTTCGGTTTCCCATGTTTTGTAACGGCCAATACTCCCAAAATCGATTGCCCGGATCATGGAATAGTACAACCGATAATCTCTTGGTTGCATGCCAAAGATCAGCTGTCGGTAGCTCAACTCGCGAAGGCGAGGGAGCCGTCCAGTTCGAGAAAAATGCTCAACCGGTTGATACACTTTGGTCAAATGGGCATGGGAGGTGAATCCTGCACCAGGGAAGTCTGCTATAATCATTTTGGTGGATGATGCGTTCTCGCCCATAAAGGCGAACCGATGAAATTTTTTATCCCCTACCTCCCAGCGTAAATTGGGGCCGGTTCCGGCCCCAATTCTTTGCCAAGTTTACGCGCGATCCCCGAATCATCCGGTCTTGGACGGATTTTAATGGTCATACGCCGTAGAATTTGGAGAAGTGCTGACGCGGAATTTGGCCTATATGATTGATACGGGAGTGGCACCGCGAATTTTGGCCCATGGGAGGAATTCGTCGCGGCGCGATGATGAGAGCGACTATTCTGATGTTTGCCGTGCTTGCCGCATTGGCTCAGGTGAAAGGAAGCGAGCCGCCCGGCGATGATTTTAGTTGCACCCACTGTCCGCCGGTGGAGCTCGACCGGCTGGTGGCATTGCTCGGCGATGATGTGCTCAGGAACGTGGTCTGCCGCTTGTCGGGCGCGCATTACACGCCAGGGCGATTGAGCATGGCGCTTCGGCTGCCCGAAGGGCAGGTCCTGCGGCGGATCGATACTTTGCGCGGCTGGGGTTTGGTGCGTCTGGTGCGGCGCGACTCAGTTACCACCATCGTCGAGCCACTGCCTGGCGATGGTGCCCGGACGTTGGAGCGATGGGCGGACAAGTATTGTGCTCACGGCGAAAGCTGCGGCACGGCAATATCGGACGCGCGGAAAAAAGCGCGTTCGGCGAAGGCGGCGGGTGGCGTTGCGGCCGCGACATCGAGTGAAGATGATTCCGGCGCGGAACGTTTTTTCCGATTCATGATTGAACGGGAAAAACTCCGACTTAGGAAAGACTCAGGCGCCGCGTGGCCATGGTCAGACGATCCCATTCTCAATGCCTACAAATTCACCAATATCAAGCGCGAATTTGATCGGACGACACGCTGGATGCGGGACAATTGGACCAGCCCCAACGAACAGCGGCCGTTCGGAGAGATCATCTTCAACTGCGGCTTGTTTCGCTATTTCGGCACCACTGAATTTGCCGAAGCCATCGGTTGGCAACGCCGATGGTCGCCGGATCGTATCGTCGACGCTGCGCAAGAGCGACAACGAAGAGGCGAGCGCACGTTTACGGGCGCGTACATTATCCCGACCCTCGGCCACAGAGGCGCGAAATCGGAGGTGGTGTGCCATTCCATCCTGACGCCCTTATGGGAGGCGCGCGACGCGATCGCGGCCGCGGCGCGCCAAACTCGGTCGTGGCGCCTGGTGGCGCGGGAGATGCGCGAGCTACCCGGCTTCGGTGGCACGGGTTTCATGACCAAGGAAGTGTTGCAGGACGCCATGCACACCCCGGTACTGCGCGACGTCGTGGACCGCAACGACTGGTGCCCGGCCGGACCGGGAGCCCGGCGTGCGCTAAACCGTATTCATGGCCGGCCCCTTCACATGAACGTCGCAGAAGCAAAATTGATCGGGGAAATGCGGGCGCTATTTGCCCGTGCGCGAGACTATATGCCACCATTCATGCCGGAGCTGGAGTTGCACGACATCCAGTTTCAGCTCTGCGAATTCGACAAGTACGAGAGGGTTCGATTAGGCGAGGAAAGGCCTAAGGCAAGGTATTGGCCCGAGGGGGTTCATCGGTAAATTCTGGATTGGCGGCGCAAATAACTCCGCATCCAACAACGCGGAAGGTAAATTTTTTTCCGCCGATGGATTACTTTCTTTCCTCCAGCCAATCGACAATGCCGCCGCCTAGGCGCCCTTGTGATTTGCCGCTGACGAAGACGCCGATGTGACCGCCGGGCAATTCCAGCTCGGTGTAGTCGTTCGTGCCGACGCGTTTCGCCAG
Organism: Alphaproteobacteria bacterium; assembly: GCA_012267605.1. Lineage (GTDB taxonomy): Bacteria > Pseudomonadota > Alphaproteobacteria > JAAXGF01 > JAAXGF01 > JAAXGF01. Next base: position 3,170 of record JAAXGF010000253.1, read on the forward strand.
AGCTCGGGAACACGATGGCGGGATGATATGGTCGTCGCTGGCGTAGACGTTGAGAACCGGCATGCGAATTCGGCCAAGATCGACCTTCTTTCCGGCCAGCTCGAACTCGTTGTTGATTAGCTTGTTGTCCTGATAGAGGTCCTTGAGCCATTGCTTTGCGGCTTCCCCCGCGTGGTGGGGCCGATCTGCGAGCCACTTCTCCATACGCAGAAAATTGAGCAATTTCTTTTCGTTGTCGATGACGTCGAGAAGGCCAAGATTGTACTTCGTCAGACTTCGGATCGGAGTCATCATGGAGAACACCGACCCCATGAGATCGCCGGGTAGAATGCCGAACGCCTCGATCAATTGATCGACATCCTTGGGCGCGAGACTACGGGTCCAAAGATTTATGAAACCGTGATAGACGCTACTGTCTTCCTTGTCCGCGTGAAAGTCGATGGGGGTTACAGTGAGGATCAGGTTTTCGACGAAATTGGGGTTGAGCGCCGTGTAACACGTGGCCAAGACACCGCCCTCACAGATTCCCATGATGTTGATCCGATCCACGCCATGGCTATCGCAAATAAAGTCGACAGCCTCGGCGATGTAACCCTCTACATAATCTTCCATTGTCAAAAAGCGATCGGCGCGGGAAGGGTTCCCCCAATCCAGGATATAGACCTCGATTCCACGCGAGAGCAGGTTGCGCACCAAGGACCGATCCTCTTGCAAGTCGACCATGGTGAAGCGCCCGACCAGCGCGTAGGTCATTAGCACGGGCACCATATCTCTCGGCTTTTCAGGCGGCGTATACCGGTAGAGCACGACCTTGTCCTGCTGCAATACCGCTTCCTTCTGCGTGGTACCAATCTGCACGTCCTGCTCGCGGATCTCACCCATCAACCGAATACCCTCGGCCAACTTCGCTTGCATATCGGAAACTTCGTTCAAGGCGTCTTGCGGAAGGATGTTCATCAGAGATTCCATGAGGAGGTGCTCGGTGGTTGGACTACGCGCGCGCCGATTTCGCGGTGTTCCGTTTTGTCCGCGCGCGGGTGCCCTTCGCCGCGGCCTTTCCAGCCGACCGTCGCTTCTTGGACGATTTTTTCTCTTTGTCCGCATCACCATCGCCGGCCAAAGCCAAAATGTCCGACCATGTTTGCTTTAGCTCGCGTAATTCTCGGCGCAACTCATGGACCGTGCGATGCAGATCGTCGATTTCAGTGCGTGTTGGTATCGATTTTGCCTCACAGACGATCTCAGTGATTTCGCGCTCGCGCAGACGGTATTGGGTTCCGGCCCGCAGCAAATTGCTCTGTGCCTCGAGAAATTGCTTGGAGCGGTGGGTTTCCACCAAAGCGTCGTTGGCGATCCCAAGCCAAATATCGGTAAGCTGGCGCCAACTCTCCACCGATTCGCCTTGTTCGGCTTTTTCCTTGAGTTTGGTCATCAATCTTTGCATGGCCGTGATCCATGCGCCCATGACGACCCCTTGATACTCGCCACTGCAGCGGCGCAACTCGACCCAAGCCGAGCTCGTCTTCATAAACTTGCGTTCGAATTCCCCCAGGTCCGCGAGCTCGGGGGTTTCAGTCAAGCGGCGGATAGTCTTGTCCAAATCGCTCATACCGGCGCCGATCAGACGAGCCGGGTCCATGAGCTTGCCCAATGCGGTGCGTGCTTCATCATCCGCTTGTCCACCAGCCGGTAGAACCTCGGAGAGAGTGCCGCAAAAAGCCAGAAACGACCGCCAGACTTCCGCGACCTTGCGGCCTGTCTCCGTGAGAATTTCCGCGTCTGGGGCGAGCCCCAGAGGATCTGCCTGTGGCGAGCTCGATTTACCAATCTGATCGCCGAAATTAGCAAAAAACTTTTCTTGGCTCTCGGCGAGAGATTTCTGGCCTTGAACCCACATGTCTAGAAACTTACTGGCGTCTTCCGTCCAATTCATCACCCGTCTCGATCGCCGTCTGGCGTCTCTCTCCCTGCCAAGTGACCGCACTCGGCGAGTGCTAATTGTGCCTTGCCCGTGCAGCACAAGCAAGTAAGGCGCCTAGATACACACGGAAGCACTTGAAAGCCCAGCAATTGTTGGTAGTTGTTGGTCGTACCGAACGTCCTATAAATCGTACGGGTGGTAACCCGCACTTACCGGAGTCTATTGCACCTTCGCAGGTTTCTGCATGTTGTCGGCTTGTTAAGGCAATTCCCCGCGCAGAATATTTGCGATTTCGGAATATCCTCCATCCACTGCGATTGTCAAAGCCGTGTTTCCCTTTTGGTTGGCGGCATCGACGTCCGCGCCGTGGTCCATGAGCGCGCGCACCGTGGCCAAATCGCCATTTTTCGCGGCGCTCATAAGGGCGGTCCAGCCGTCGCCGTCACGAAGATTCACATTGGCTCCGTGAACGAGCAGGGCTTGGGCGACATCAAGCCGACCGTTGCCGACCGAGTGATGCAACGCGCTTCGGCCCGCGTCATCGGTGGCATTGATTGTTGCGCCCCGATAGACGAGCTCAAGTGCGGCTTCGGCATGTCCGTGCCACGCCGCCTCCATTAACGGCGTCTTGCCATCGTAGTTTCGCGAATCAACCTTGGCGCCCTTGGACAACAAGGCTTGGACGATATCCGAATTTCTCTGTCGCGCGGAAACCGAGAGCGGCGAGTCGCCATCGTAGTCCTGTGCGTTCACCTGCGCTCCCCGGTCAATCAGTGCGTCAACCATTGGCTGGTTGTCGGACCGCACCGCGGTGAAGAGCGCGGTTGAACCGTCCTCGGCCTTGACGTCAATCGACACACTCTGCTTCAAGATTTGGTCAAGGGCGCGAACGTTTCCCCCAGTCACGGCAGTAAATAGCGTTGTGGCGCGATTCGCCGGGTCCGTCCCCCAAACCGAGGCCGGCGGTGCGACATCTTCATTTTCGGTGGGCGACGGGTTCTTGCCTCCCGGCGTGATCAGTCCGAGCAGGGCCTCGCGGGCAGCCTCGTCCTCAGGTTCAACGACGAGAAGCCGCTGAAAATAGAACAGAGCCTTCGTCCTGTCCCCCCGCTCCACAGCAGCCGCTGCCCAAATACGGAACTGTTTGGCGATCCATTGAATGCGGGACTGCGCGATCTCATGATCCGGCGCGATGCGTAGGATCTCTTGATATGTCAACAACGCGTTATCGGACTCCGGCAAGGTCAAATGTTTCGCCGCGATTTGTTCTTTGCCACGGGCCAAAAGAAGGGCGATCCGCGTAGCTGGATCGGATTTGCTGGACGGGGAATCCACGGCCTGGCCCGAACGCTCGTCGTTGCCGATATCTCTTGACGCCGTCGCGGCACGCGAAGCCTCCACCTTGGCGAGGCGCGCGCGCAAATCTTCGGTTTCGCGGTTGGCCGCTTTGAGTTCTGCGCGCAATTGCGCGATAGAGTCCTCTGCTTGGGCGGAAATGGTACTGAGATTTGCACGGAGACCTTCCGCGTCCGATTGATTGGCCTTGGCGTTCGCTGAGGTTTCGGCGAACGCACGCGCCAGATCGTCGTGTTCCTTAGTAATCTCCGCCATCTTGAGACGGTGCGTTTGCACCATATCGTCCCGTTCCCGAGTGAGCGTCTCGATTTTTTCGCCTTGTGCAGCGATTCGAGCCTCGTGAGCGTCGAGAAGCTGTCGCGCGTTAGCGAGTCGTTGAGAAAGATCAGTCGACTGAAAAATTTCTGCTCCCAACTGGCCAACGGCGGCGTCGGCGGTGCGAAAATACAAGACGCCGATGACTGCGACGGTCACAACGGCACAAGTAAATATGGCCAATCGCGCTGCGCTGCGCCGAGCCGCTGGCGGCCTAGTCGTATCGTTTTCATTTACATCTGATTTGTTTTTGGTCGCCTTTGGCTGTTCTTCCGATTCGAGTGGCGCACCGTCGGCGTTCGGAAACACTTCGGCAGCGCCCGCGGCAGCCATGCTGTCATGGTCTGGCAATGCGCCCACGCATATATGTTCCGCGACTTCAACCACGATGTCAGAGGAAATTTCATCACGTTGATCTTGGCTGGCGGCGAGCAAGGCCTTGTCGCAGATGGCGTTGATAAGGCGCGGGATGCCGCGCGAATAGTCAGTAATGCGTTCGATCGCGTCAGGGGTCATGGGAATGTCGCCGGAATGACCGGCAAACTTCAATCTGTGTCTGATGAATCCGCGTACCTCGCCTTTATCAAGCGGTGCAAGTTGGCACCACACATCGATGTCATTTCGGAAGTCGGCAAGCGGGCTGTGCCCCAAACGAACTTCAAGCTCACGCTGCCCCGCCAGCACAAGCTGGAGGAGAGGTCCCTTGGCGGAAGGTGTTTGGATCAAAGTCTTCAGACCGCTGAACGCGCGGTCCGGCAAATTCTGTGCCTCGTCGACAATCAGTACGACGCCGTTTCCCGCTTTCCGTTGAGCGACAAGGTAATCGCGTAGCGCAGAAATTTGCCCCCGGCTGGAACAAACGATCCCCAAATTCGCGCAAACCAGGGCAATTAAGTCCTCGAACTGGAGGTTTGCATAATTGAGATAGACGAACCGCAAACTGGTCTCGAGTTCGTCGATAAGTTTGCGCAGCAAAGTCGTTTTTCCACACCCTGCCTCGCCAGTGAGGAGGAGTACACTCTTCTTCCCGCGCAAGGCGGAAACGAGCGCCGAATATGCCTGATCGCAGCCCGAATTAGCGCAGTAAAATCGCGGATCAGGCGTGATGCTAAACGGTGCTTCGCGAAGACCAAAAAAATCGGTATACATTACCCGCCACTGGGTCGAGTCCGCTATGGGTGTCGCGGCCCATCGGCCCATCAAAAAGAATTCGGATTAATTGCTCCCTAGCCGTCGGGGCTCAAGCAACACATACCCGTGCCACAACAACATTCAAACCATAGGAATCTCGCCACTAGGTATTCTCGGCCATGCCAAAAATAGCAGCGAGGAACTTCCATCGAGTTGTCGTTTCCGAATCCGTATACGCAATCCGACAAACGCGCGAAGCTTAGGTGATCCTCAAGCGATTGAAAAGCCCTCGTAAATTTGTCCAAGCGGCGACCGAGATCGGAAAGTATGGATTATTGTGCACGGGTGGGGCGTGGGAACGAAAATCGTAAGTATACGAGAATCAGTCTGGTGGCTGATTTCAAAACGTGTTTTCGATGGTGGAACGATCATCGTCCAACGCCGCACGTTTCGTCGCTTGAGCACCACCGATCGGCCCATTGCGCCATTTCCCCTCGTGCCTCTTCCGAGGTCGGAACGATCGCAACATTTCCGTGGCGGTCCACCACCAACTGAGCAAGTTTCATTGAGCTTAGAATATTTACGGCATGCGTAATCCTTTCTTTGGAAACGCCCGTCGCAGTGACCATCATGTCCATGGTAAAATTTGTGACCGCCAATCGGCAGACGATCGCGCGGAGAACGGGATCAGAGTTTATTCGCAGTGTGAGATCGGCTTCCCGTGCCCAATGGGCGACGGCGCTCATGGCACTGACGTCGTAATCCCAAGGCCAAGTCGACGTTTCGTCAGGCGACGGACGAATTGGCTCGTCAGCAACCACAAAATCGGCGGAAAAAAGAACTGCACACACCCACACAACGCGCAGCAAATTCACGAGGTGCAAATTTCGTGGCGACCGTCTCTTATCGAAGTTGACATCCATTCCCGGGCAAGGGTGATCATTGACCTAGAATTCGACTCGCATAATTCTAGAGTTCGCCAACGAAGAAGTGTTTGTTCAAAAACGCAAGTTCGTGCTACCCGTGTTAATTGGAGTAACGACAAACTCTTATCGTGCGACCTCACATTCGTTGTCCGTGGTACACCAATCGTATACCCAACGGCGCAACTTTTGACGGATCTCGTCGGACGCTGGCACGACTATCGGACGCCCTTTGTCGCCGGAGACAATTTTTACCAAACCCATATCCATGAGCTTTGAAACGGCTTGCATAACCCGCCCACGCGAAAGATGTGTAGCCTTGGCGAGTGTGCCAGGCGTGAAATTCGTGAAAGGAATACGGCAGACGACTGACCTAAGAACCGGATCTGTACTGATCTGAAGCGCCAACTCTACATCGTTTAGCCACGACGAAAACGCCACCAAACCGTCATCCTTTGTATCCGACGGCAGGCTTTTTGCGCTCGCAGTATTTACCGCATACAGTACCGCGAGGGCTAGCACGAAACCCATACGGAACATGACTGGCAGAGATAGCAGAGTATAGACGAAATGTACACCACATATTGTATCTGAACACAGGAATAATGATAGTGGTTGCCAGTCATTGCGTTTCCTCGAGTTTTTTTCAAAAACAATTTGGAGGCTTCGTTTTTTCGCGGAATTCTTTTCCCCAACTGTCGAAATTTGCCGCTTCTACACGTACGCTCGGCCTCGGTTCGGAATCGTTTAGCGTTATGATTGCTTGAGCGGGCGAACAGGCGGGAAAGGGTACCCCGACTTGCCATATCGCTCAGCGTGCCACCTAGCAGCGATCGCCGGTGCCACACCAGCGATACGACCAGCGACGCATTCTTTTGCGAGCCTCGCTGTTGGCTGCGGTAATAGTCTCGCGTCCGCGAAGATTAAGGCCGAAAGCGATCAATCCTTATGCGCAGTCGGAAATTATG
>JAAXGF010000062.1 GCA_012267605.1 Alphaproteobacteria bacterium
GGCTCAGACCGGTCGTCGCCTTCGATCCGAAATACCCCACCGGCTGCTCCCCTCATGTGAGAGCGCGCGCCTATACAGTCAAGCCCGGATCAACAACGTGCGTCGTGCCAACGGCGAAACGCTGCCGCCAGCGAAAAAATCAGGACGCTGTCAGAGTTGAGGCACCTGGGCAGTTACCTCCATGGCTGGAAATCCGTCTTGGCGCGCTGTCGCACAAACACTCAGCCGGGCAAAGCCGTTCCGTGATTCCCTGCGCTTCGGGACATCGATGTGGAATTGGCCAGGGGGCGCTAAGCACAACGGCCGCCATTGTTCCGAGTGAGCTGGAGCGGGGTGCGCCGGAGCAGCGGGCACGGGGGCGCCACGGTGAGGACGGATCGTGCTATTGGCAACCGTAGGAGCCTAGCCGGCCACCACCCACATGCGCTTGCAATCTCGATAGCGAGGGAACATGGATCCCTCAAGCAATAGCGGCAGAGAGTGACCCAGAGACGACGCCTCCCCTGGCGAAACCGTCCAAGGCAGAACGCGACGCAGGCTTTTCTCAGATGAGAAGACCACCGAGCCGCGCTCCGCGGGAAGGTCGCCATCGCCTCAGCGCTTCATGCTCCAGTGTTCCCCTTCACGCAATGCCTTGGGTTCGGACCCCGATGCGTGGACGACGATCGTGCCCCTCATCCGCTTGTGAACGGCGCACTCGATATTGTACGAACCGGGCTTAAGGATTTTCCCGTCGACCAGGAGGACACGGGCGCCGCCACGGTAGACGGGGAGGTCGTGGACGAAGTTCTTGTGGCCGAACCAACCCGTACGGCCCGTGACCTCGACAAGATGCTTAGTCCGGCTGTCGTTATGGAAGACGATCTCGTCGCCGTGGACGACCTCAATCTTCCGGGGGACGATTTCGCTACCCGTCAAATACACGTCAACCGTTGCGGCTTCCGCCAATCCGGCCCAACAGGCGAGGGCCGCGCAGGGCAGCATCGATATGGAACGGGCGTGGTGCTTTATTGTGGTCATTTTTTTGTACTCCTTACATCTTTCTAGTGCTGGAGGACAGGACCAAGCTCCAGGCGAGACCAGATCGCTCGGAGCGAGCTTTCCGCCTAGTGATGATCCCGGCAACCGACATTTTGTATGTGCTCTTTACTGTCGGTAGATGATCGCTTGGCGTCGGTTCGACAACATTCTTGTTTGCATACCTGCCCTGCAATTCCCGAAAGGACGTTATTTGGGGTTTTCCGGTAACTGCGGCTCGTCAGGACATCGCGCGTCGGGTGGCGCGGACTCGTACCCCAGGCCCGTTGCCCGCGCGGTGCTCGAAAGAAATCGGAAGCATGACTGTTATTCGGGGCGAGCATTCGACGCCGATACGCCTGCTAACCCATTGACTTTACGCGATACTGATGAGTCACATTTGGATGCCTGACAACAAGTTCGACCATGACGAAGTTTGGTTTGGTTATTTTCGTATGCAGCTCCCAAAATAAAGGTGAATGAGATGACAAAAACGACAAAACTAATTCTTGATTTATTGGACTAAGATGTGTTGAATCATAGATCATGTAAGTAGATATGTCGCCGATATCGCACAGGGTATTGGGTACAAGGATAAATGTGGAGATGAGGTAGGTGGATGTTTAGCCAGGGCCATTGCGTTTCGTTTAGAAGACAAGGGGAAAGTGAATGGCAGTAAATTTGCTAACTATACCATTTCTCTCAAACACCATGACTAAACGTACGCTCGCGCTTGTCTGTCTGTTTGGCGCGTGCTTCATACCAGCCGCCCACGCAGCGACTATCGAGGTCGACGTGACCGACGACGACTTCCGACCTAGCAAGGTCGAGGTCAGACACGGAGACACGGTCGTCTTCCACAATGAGAGCACGATTCTCCATTCCGTACACCTGGTGGGCCGGGTGTTTCGCTTTGGTAAAAAGCATTTCATTCACGACGCGCTGATCTATCCCCGGCGCGCCTACTCATTCACGGTTTCAGAGGAAATGAAGCCCGGCGTCTACACGCTTGGATGCGGACTACACGACAGGATGCGGAGCACGATGGTCGTCAAGGGCGTCCAAAAGGACGGGTCGAAACTCTTGCGCGAGGGCGAACGGAGAATGGTGCCGTGAGCCACGAAAGACTTTGGGCTGCCCCTCTTTTCTCCACGAAGCGCGCATCGGCGGCGGCGCGTCCAACGCCAAGCCTCTCCAAGCGTCCGGGATCCCAAAGACACGTGTTCAAGCGGTGCGGCGCGGACGAGCAGAACCCCAGAAGGGGGTGATCATTCACGGGAGGGTTGGAAGCTGCTTTGTTATGCCCCGCCCGTGCGGTCACACATTCCCGTCCGCGGGCGCGGGGTGCCTCCCAATTAACAGGAGCGCCTAACCATGCCAAATTACAAGGATTCCAAGATTGGATTTGATCTCTCGCCGAGACAGTGTTACTCGGCGCGCAATTCTGACCCCTCAGAATAAAGAAATATCAATACGTTAACATGTAGATCTGCGTCCAACCTTCGGGCCGAATAACACCTGTATTTCGTCGGCTTTTTCTTCTCGGTGCGTGTTGCGGATTTCTTACTATCCATTTTAGTCGCTGACTCTGATTTTGACGCGCGGATTGCGCTGTTGGTTTTTCCGGGTTTCATGATTTTAGTTCCTTCTAGGCACCGTTCTTTGGCCGTGCGCGAAGGTGATACCGGCGCAATATTGATTTGTATAGAGAACTTATTTTATGGATTTGTCGTGCTTATCCAATACATAAATCACCTGCTCGCTGCGGGTCGGATGTTCTCCATTTGACGACGTCGTTGCGTGATTTTGCGTTGATGAGATTGGAAATGGATTGAAGGAATGGATGTCGTTCTCGCGCAAACTTTCCTCGCGGTCGTGGAATCCGGAAGCTTTGTCGAAGCGGCGAAGCGCGTAAACGTTGCCCAGTCGACCGTCAGCACGCGGATCAAGGGTTTGGAAGACCAATTGGGCAGAACCCTGTTCGACCGCAGCAAGGCTGGAGCAGCGCTCACGCCTGCCGGCGCCCAGTTTCAGAAACACGCCCTGGCGATGGTGCGAGTTTGGGAACACGCGCGGCTCGAGGTTGCCCTTCCCTCAGGTTACGAAGGAGCCCTTGTCGCTGGCGGCCAATACAGCCTTTGGGACGGATTCTTGCTCGACTGGATCTCAGAACTCCGGATCAAAATTCCGGGAATCGCGATAAGGACCCTACTCGGTTTTTCGAACGTGCTGATGCAACGCCTCATCGATGGAACACTCGATATAGGAGTGATGTACACGCCACAAAGCCGCCCCGGACTGGAGGTGGAATTATTGTTTGAAGGTAACTGCCCAGGTGCCTC
>JAAXGF010000307.1 GCA_012267605.1 Alphaproteobacteria bacterium
ATAGTATATATAGTGGATCGGCAGCTGCTGCCGGACCGGAATTCGAGGGAGTGACCATGTAGTCAGTAAAGGAACGTTACGCGGCCGCCGCGAAAGTGCGGGAAGGAAAGCTCTGTTGCCCTGTCAACTACGACCCATCTTATCTCGAGGCCATTCCCAAGGCGGTCATTGAGCGAGATTATGGTTGCGGAGATCCGTCGCGTTTTGTCCGCGAGGGGGATACCGTCTTGGACTTGGGGGCCGGCGGCGGCACGGCGTGTTTTATTGCTGCCCAAATCGTCGGCCCGAGCGGTCGAGTCATCGGTGTCGACATGACGGATGAGATGCTCGAGCTAGCGCGCGGGAACCAGGCGACCGTGGCCGCTAACATCGGCTTCGACAACGTTGAATTCCGCCACGGCAATATCCAAGACTTACGAACCGATCTCGACCTCGTTGACACCTACCTGCGTGAACAGCCGCTGGCCTCTGCCCGCGACTACAAGTCTTTTCAGGACTACTTGGGCAAGATCCGCCGAGAGGCGCCGCTGATTGCCTCGGAATCGATCGACGTTATTATCAGCAACTGTGTTCTTAATCTGGTCTCCGACCAAGAAAAGTTGGCACTATTTCGCGAGATGTACCGAGTTCTGAATTTGGGCGGGCGCATTGCGGTGTCTGATATCATTTCCGATGAGGAGAGCCCCGAACACTTGAAGGCGAACCCGGAGTTGTGGTCGGGTTGCGTCAGTGGTGCTCTGCAGGAGCACGCTTTCCTGCGTCTCTTAGAGGACGTTGGTTTCTACGGCATTGAAATCGCTCAGTATGAACAGCATCCTTGGCGCGTTGTTGAGGGTATCGAGTACCGTTCGGCCACAATTACCGCGATGAAAGGAAAGGAAGGTCCCTGTTTCGAGAAAAACCAAGCCGTCATCTATAAGGGCCCATGGAAAAGGGTGGAAGATGACGATGGTCACGTCTACGAACGCGGGCAACGGATGGCGGTATGTGCTAAAACCTTTGATATCTTGACCAAGTCACCTTACGCCCAGGCGATGATACCGGTCCCCCCCACGAGGAAATTACAACCAAAGAAGTTTTTGATTGTTCTGGCCCCGTGACAAGGTCACCGGACGTTACAAAACGTGGTACGCGTCCAGTCACCACCAGTTCGTGTGGCGACAACGACTCGCCGTGCTGCTGAACGACTAAACATTCAACTCGGCGGCGGTATCGTTCAACGCGCGTTCGAAACGGTCGAATAATTCGTCGATCTCGCTTTCCTTGATAATCAGCGGTGGGCAAAACGCGATGATATCGTCGGCCAGCGGACGGACTATCAATCCGTGATCGAGCGCACGCGTTGCGACGAGTTGGCCGACCTTCTTTGAAGCGTCGAACGATTCCTTTGTCGCTTTCTCACGAACCAACTCGGCGCCGCCGATTAGACCTACACCGCGGGTATTCCCGACCAATGGATGGTCGGTCAATGCGGCAATACGCTCCTGCATGCGTGGTGAGACTCGACGAATGTGATTGAGAATATCGCGCTCGTCGTAAATTTTCAGGGCCTCAAGGGCGACGGCGGCGCTAACCGGGTGACCACCATATGTGTATCCCATACCAAACGGCCCCAGTTCTTTCGACGCGCTCAAGAGACCCCGGTAAACAGTCTCCGAAATCATCACCGCCCCGATCGGTAGATATGCCGATGACAAGGCCTTGGCGATCGACATCATATCAGGCTTGAGACCAAAGGTTTGACTGCCGAATCGACTACCCGTGCGACCGAAACCGCAGATTACCTCGTCAACGATGAAGAGCACGTCGTGACGCCGTAACACCGCCTGAATCTTTTCAAAATACGTGGCTGGCGGTACGATTACACCACCAGCACCCATAACCGGTTCGGCCACGAACGCGGCAACCGTCTCCGGCCCTTCGGCGATGATCAACTGGTCGAGATTGTTGGCAAGGCGACTGGCGAAATCCTCCTCGGATTCACCTTCATCCGCGTAGCGATAATGGTGTGGACAATCAGTATGCAGGATATTGGCGATCGGCAAATCAAAACCTTTGTGCACGAGGCCAAGGCCGGTCAGGCTCGCGGACGCAACGGTGACACCGTGGTAGGCGCGCTGTCGTGAGATAATCTTCTTCTTCTTTGGGCGCCCGATAGCATTGTTATAGTACCAGGTTATCTTGATCAGGGTGTCGAGCGCCTCAGAACCCGAGTTCGTGAAAAACACTTTCGACATGGGCACCGGGGCCAACTCGATGAGCCGTTCCGCGAGGGCGATGACGGGAGGCGACGCTCGATGCGCGAAGCTGTGATAATATGGCAGCTTACGCATTTGCGCCGCCGCTGCTTCAACCAAACGTTCCTCGCCAAAACCCAACGCGGTGCACCACAGGCCAGCTAGGCCTTCGATGTAGCGATTGCCGGCATCATCGACGACGGTGATACCGTCTCCCGCGCAAACGATGTAGGGTCCCCGTTCCTCGTGAGCAGCGAGATCGGTATAGGGATGAAGGTGATAAGCGATGTCCCGCGCGGAGTCGGAGTTCACCGGAATAGTCATGGTCATTGATCCTGCTAATGCTGGCGGGGGATTTCCGTCCAGTTCGAAATTCAGCGCCACCCTAGACAAATTCCGTTGCAACATCCACGGTGAATGGCGCCTATCGCAGCAAAGCGAATTTGCCCATTGGCTTCGGCCCACATGACGACCAAAGAACCAATGGGCGAATATTGAATATGCTCGAAGAAGTCAGTCGCGCACCGCGACGCCCCGAACGGAGGGATGAGTTACCTAATTTCGTCGTAGCAATGAGACCCTTCGCGGACTGTACAGCAGACATGTTCCCAATGTCTGTCCGATAAATCCTTTTCCTTTAAGAATTCTTCGGCCAGGGCGTGGCAAGCATTGACCCCCGTGACGTTTCCAAGAAATTTGAACCGATGTTCTCCCTGACGAATGTAGACATTGATTTCCACGGTTTCATATTGTGCTACGGGCAGAGGGTGGTGACCCGTATCCGAACACATGCTCAGAAATACCACCAAAGCAACGCAGGCGGCTAAAAAGGCGAGTGTGATTTTCATATCATCTAAGAAAAAATGTTAACCGCCCACATCCGTAATCCAAGACCGATTAATGACAATAAATTGGAAATTACGGAATGATTCCGACCGATTGCCTACGATTATATCACACCTTATGCGCAGAATAGAATTGACAGAATTTTTATCGACCTGCTCACGATATTTCAGAAAATCTTGATAATTCGATTCTCTTCGATCCATCCACGGACGATCACCCACGTGTTGACGCGAGCTGTAAAAATGGGGGCCACCAAGTGAGGCCAACAAATTGGAATTTCTCAGGCGGTGCACGCATACGATTGCCTGACGGCTTTGACACTGGTACTTCAAGCGGCGCGCCGAGGCGGCCGGCGTCGCCTGACATTTGTAATTAGTTTGTAACTGCCCAGGTGCCTCAA
>JAAXGF010000249.1 GCA_012267605.1 Alphaproteobacteria bacterium
GCAAAGCGTCCGGTGCTTTGCCAGCCAGATCAAGGGGGTAGGTCGGCACTACACGCCGTTCTGGAGAAGCAAAGCCCGGAAATCCGCCACTTTCCGGGCCGGAAAATCGTCACATTAGCCGAAACGCGTGCCGAGTTGCGGAAGTCGGGCTCAGTGCGGCGGCCACCCGAGTCCCGGACTCGACTCCGTCGATCAAGGCCTTGTAAATCCCCTGCGACGAAATCGGATCATAGCAAGACGCTGCATCGCCGATCGCCAGCCAACGCTCGCCTTCGACCCGATCGAGCTGGGACGAAAGGACGGGGACGCAAAGGAATTTTTCGTCCTTCAAGTCGCGGGCGTCCACAAGTGGGCCGAGCAACGTCGTCGACCGCAGCGCCTCCTTCCATACAGCGTATCCATCGGCCCTCAATCGATATCCGTGTTCATAGTCGGCGACGAACATCGTGACGAGCCGGTCCTCCGGCAGGCGAGCGCCGTACCACCAGCCCTCCCGAGTCGCCTCAAGAATCGTTTGCGAGGGAAACGACCCGGACCGCAGGCTCGTGAAGCGCGCGACCGCCATCATGCGGTCGTGATTCCGCCGCTTTGCCCCGTGCCAACGCGCGAAACGGGCGTTCGGACCGGTCGCGTCGATAATCCACTCCGCGTGCGTCTGATACTCTCCCTTCGAGCGATGACGGAGGAGCACCTCATAGCCGCGACTGGTACGCTCCGCGCCAACGAATCGTGTTTTCTTCACAAGGGTCGCGCCCGCCTGAATAGCTTCGTCGGCCAACATCGCCTCAAAGCATGAGCGATTTAAATGCCATGCCGGTCCCATAGGGTTGAGGATAAAATCATTATGGCCAACCTTTTCTCGCCCCCAAGAAGACATACTGCCCGGACAGGGAAGGTGTCCCGCCTCGCGAAAGCGGGAACCCAGACCGAGGCGATGGAGCGGAAGTAGAATATCCGGCGGTACTGTCCCACCGATCCGCTCTTGAGAACTATCGCCGGCTTCGACCACGAGGACCGACGCCGGAGATCGTCGCCGCACTTGGATCGCGACCGCCAATCCGACCGGTCCACCCCCCAGTACGATCACCTCAAATGGGGAACTCACCGGTCCCGCTTCAGACTTCGCTGTTCGTCGCGCTCGGCGGATTCGCGTTGAACGGCCAGGCGGCAACGCTGTAGACCGATTGGCCTTCGATCGGAAGTTGGCTTCCCACCTCCAAATAAAAGTCCGCGGGATAATCGCCCTCGATCACGGTATCCTGTAGAATAATACCAATTTGGTCCCACTGTTTAACGGCCTGGAGAGGTTTCTGAAAGGTGGCGGCCGACTTGGGGTCAGTGGTCAGGGTACCTGGCCCTCGGATCGACCATACTTGCCGGGGCAGCACGCCCTGGACGACCTCCGAACTCGGGTAAACCGCGTCCGGCCGTTGGGAAGGCCACGACCAATAGAGTGTTAGAGGGCTTCCGGTCGCCGTTTCAGTTCCGGCGGTATTGATACTGGTTTGATGAATAGAGCACGAGTTGTAGTCGGTTTGCCAGGGTATCGCCATGAACTTCGACACGTCGCCGGGTTCAAGCCCGTCGGTCTCATCATGCAGCGGAATCCACCCGCCCCCCAAGAACGGTTTTTCGCGCGTGGCCTTCGCATAATCAAGCGACTTGGGTTTGACGCGAAACGGTCCGGAGCCCGAGGTTTGCCGATCCATGTAATACATGTCGGGTTGGCGAACAGGATAACTGACTTCTATTCCAGGAACATAGCGGCCGCCAAGGCAATTGCTTAGCGAGGCCATGTCGAGGTATTCGCCCGGCCCCAGCTTGGGGCCGGATCCCGGCTCGAAACGGTTCTTGTCCCACTGCTCCAAGAAAAAGTACTGTGTCTTGCTGACGGCCAGGAACGATGATCCCGCTTCGCCGAGAGACAGAGGCATTAAGGGCACACCGACATTGAGTTCCTTTTCTTGGTTCGGATTCCGGATATAGGTCAGTCCCGCCATGATCGTTTTGCTCGGATCGTCCGATTCCGTGATTGCGTCAACGGCTTCGTGCGCCCTGATCGCGAGTTCCGGCAGATTAGCCGTCCATCGCTGAAGCAATGGGGCCCTGAATATCGGAAAGATGTCGCTTCTGAATGAAGGTTTATAGTGCTCGTTGAATCCACCGCTGTTCCTGTCATAGATTTCTGGCTGCAATTGTAGATTGCGTATCCACGAATCGTACACGTCGTCCCACACGGAAACGATATTGCGGATTTGCGGCGCGTAGGCAGGGTCCCCGCAAACGACCCAGGCGCCGAAAGCCTCTTCGACGTCACCGTTGTCGAAGACCAGTGTCGCCGACACGGGGCCGTCGGCAGCATCGTCGAACCAACCGGCGTTGTTCAAATCTCCGGTCAAGGGAATGGGGTCACCGTACTCGTCGTACGTGGCGGCGGTTCGTCCAAATGCGGAAAGAACAAGCAAACGACCTTTCTCGTCGGTGCGGATTTCGCCTAGGCTGTCGAGAGAACCGCAAGGCTGAAAGAGCTCGTCGTAATTGTCCGATGGAAAGGATTGGGGATAGTCGACTTGCTCTCGGATACCGCCACAGCCGTCCGAGTAGCTCGCGACCGTTTGGGCATTGAATTCCACCGATCCGCCTTGCGCCGAATCGATCGTCCGGGGCCCCGCGTCGATCATCAGCTTCCGCAGCCTAGCGGGGGAATCGACGGTTCCGTACTCCTCTGGATTCCGCAATTGCGGGACCTTGCCGTCGGCATAGGCGCCCAGTCCTTCCGAGTTGACGACGTTGTAGGCGTTGGCCTTCTTGTTGGCCAAGTGCACCGTCCAAACGATATTCGTAACAATGCGGCCGTCAGCCAATTTTTGCCCCGGTACGACCTCGATATCGCCCCCCTCCGGATAACGTTCCGGCGCCTGGAAGTCGTATGCGAAGATCCGAAACCGTGCCGCTTGCCGCTTCAAATTGCCGTCCGCGTCGCGCAGGTCCCCGCTGGTAATGACGTCATTTTCGGTACCGGCTTTGATCGGAAGACCACCGGTCGTGTCTCCCCCACCCTCGATCGGTAATCCGGCACTGGTCTCGGGAGACAGATAATATTCCTGGCTTGTCCCGAAGCGGGCGAAATTCATCGTCGGGTGGAGACGAAACACCGTCTTGGAGCTGGAAGACATATCCTTTTCCCTTCGCTCTTGAATTCTAGGCTCGATAACTGAATGGTCCGATGTTAGCTGAACTTTGGAAGAACGCCGTTCTTCCAACATTTTGTGATGTTGCCGCCGATGCTCACCATCACCGGCAGGAAATCGTCGCGACTTCCACCAGAAAACAAACTTTGAAGGGCGTTCAGCAAAAAATTGAAATTGTTCACAAGGATTTTCTGGAGGTTTTTGTCGTCCTCGGTGTACGTGCCGACTTGTTTCAAGGGGTAAGTGGGCGGCAGCCGGTCTTCCCGTATTTGATAAAACTTGTCGTAGTGACTTTCTTTCGGGTACGTGTCGTCCGCCGTATTTCGAAAGGCTTTCTTGATCAGTTCGTTCGATTTCCTTCCCTCTCCTTGGTCGCGGATGGCGTCGATCAAAAGGGCAACCTGGGCAAAGCCGCCTTCTCCGCTGTCCTGAACCGTGAGCTGGGGAAAATCGCGATAAAATGCGGCGAAAAAGTCAACTTGATTGATACCGCCCTGAATATCGTTGGCCAACTGTTTGGCCCCAAACTCGACGGCGTCGTAGAAATCACCGATGCTTCCGTATTCACTAACCGTATCTCGGAGCGCGGGTTCATGGCCGGTACTGTATTCGGGGTACTCTACCAAGCACATGCTGTTGATACGCTTTTCATCCAAAGGTCCAATCTCGGCGCTGGCAGGGTAAAATTTTTTCCTCGGATCCGGAGTGTCCAAGCGAAAATTCAGATGGGGAATCTTGTCTCCTTCATATTTCGGCGCCGAAAAGTTCGGGCAGTGTCCGAAGACATTGCTCACATTTGAAGCCAACTGGAGGTGAAGCATCTCTTGATTGACGATCGATTGGATGAGCTGGAAGGCCTTGCTGGAGCGATCGATAATCGAGAACATGGCCGACATGTAAAACGGTATCGTCCATAATTCGAGATCGACCGCGAATTGAAGGTGTTGTCTTAAATGTTTCAGTGTCCATTTGTTTTTCTCTAACTTCATCAGAACTCTCCATTATGGGACGACATGTTTGCCGCTCTGACGAATGCTCGAACAAAACGCATCCTCTCGCTCGACAGCGAGCGACGAAGCACGCGCACGATATTCGGATCTGTTCCTCCCGAGGTTCGAACCTCTTTTCACGCCAGCCCCGCCGCCGGCGGAAAATTCACGCAAACGTCGAATTGCAAAACACATTATTCTAACTAAGGTTAGTTCTCAAGGGCCGTAAATTATCGCAATGCCGCGACCGGGATATCCCCTTCGGTCGAGCTGGCTGTACCATCTTGAGCTAATCCGACTTTGTTGCGCATTTTTGCCAATGAATTATGCAGAGATATTCACCGCCTTGAGATCGCGAACGGGCTCAACCTTGATCGAGCCGCCGAAATTTGTCCCACCCCGTGGCACACACGATGAGCTTGGGTTAAATTGTTGACAACCAACTGACATAATGGAGCCTCGCCGTGCTGTTTGTTGTTTCCTGTACCGACAAGGCGAATTCAGGTCCGTTACGCGCCCAGAATCGGGAGGCGCACCTGGCCTACCTTGCGTCGCAAGGAGACCGGCTGAAGGCGGCAGGCCCGTACCTCAATACCGCGGGCACGGCGCCGACCGGCAGTCTGTTGATCATCGAAGCCGAGGACATCGACGCTGCCCGAAAGTTTTCCGAGGCTGACCCGTATGCCGTTGCCGGGGTATTCGGGCAGGTTGACATCAGACCCTGGCGCTGGCTCATCGGCAATCCCGAAGCGGAAAGTTAGGTGTGATGGCATATTGGCTGATGAAATCGGAGCCCGGCGACTATTCCTGGGACGATCTGGTACGAGACAAACGCACCTATTGGGATGGTGTGCGCAATTATCAGGCGTCGAACAATTTGAAGGCGATGAAGCGGGGCGACCTTTCGTTCTTCTACCATTCGGTCAAAGCGCGGGAAATTGTCGGGGTGATGAAGGTCGTCAAGACCTATTATCCCGATCACACCGATGAAAGCGGCCGCTTCGGCATGGTCGACGTGGTCCCGGTCAAACCTCTCGGCAAACCGGTTCATTTGAGCGACATCAAGGCCGACCCGCGGCTGAAGGATTTGGCGCTGGTCCGCCAGTCCCGGCTGTCCGTGGTGCCAGTCAGCAACGCCCACTGGGCCATCCTTTGCGCCATGGGCGACATCGCCCCGTGAGCCATGGCGAGGCCGGCCACACCCTTTGCCGCCTCGAAGACATTCCCGTCGATGGCGCCAAAGGGTTCACCCTTGGCACACGGTCACTGTTCGTGGTACGCACGGCAGATGGCGTGTTCGGCTACGAGAATGTTTGCCCGCACCAGGGCACCCCATTGGACTGGATGCCCGACCGCTTTCTCACCCTTGACAAGACGTTGATTCAGTGTGCGACCCACGGTGCCCAATTCCGAATCGAGGACGGCCATTGCGTCGCCGGCCCTTGTGTCGGCGCGGACTTGCAAAAAGTACCTTTGACCGTGGTCGACGGGGTCCTTTCCCTGGGTACGGAAATGCAATAGATACCCAAACACATTGAAAATACTCAAATACAGCCGAGATTTTTTATCCATTTTATGGTAAGTTTTTTGGATCCTGAAACAATATAGACGGCGAATTACACATGGTCGCGATGATTTTGATCGCGTATGGTTAATTCTTTTTCTTTAATATTGATCGAGTACTTGCCGAATGAGCACGATGAAATTGTTGCCGCTTCTTGCCTTGGGCTTCGCGAGGCTGATTGGCCTCTCGGCGTGCGAAGAATCCGAACCGCTCAGTGAAGCTGGAGACCTCTAACCCGACTTCCGCAACTCGGGGGTCGCGAAGATGCTAACCCATTGATTTTCCACAATCGGACCTCCAAAGGTCGGCACTACAGGGCGCCAAATGGAGGGGGCGAATCG
>JAAXGF010000198.1 GCA_012267605.1 Alphaproteobacteria bacterium
AGGCAGCGCGCTGGCTGTCGTTGATCTCGCCGAGATAGAGAATGTGGCGCTGAACGACCCGGCGGCCGCGGACCCGGACGTTCTCCACCACGCTCCAGTAGCGGTGCTCCTTGCCGTCTTTGAAGCGTCTCTTGCAGCGCACGAACATGGGCAAAGCGTCCGGTGCTTTGCCAGCCAGATCAAGGGGGTAGGTCGGCACTACACGCCGTTCTGGAGAAGCAAAGCCCGGAAATCCGCCACTTTCCGGGCCGGAAAATCGTCACATTAGCCGAAACGCGTGCCGAGTTGCGGAAGTCGGGCTAACACGGTTGTCTCCAAAGCACCACCAACAACGAATCAAATTCAAGAACCGAAGCTGTCGGAAAATTCGCATCAGGTGGCAACGGATTCCGGTGGTGACACGGTATCGGCGGAGCCCGCCCAAGGCGTCAAGCTTCAAGATGAAATTCAATCTGTCTCGGACAGCCAACCCAGCGTGGTACTGACCTCCGCTCCAACGCGTGTTGACGATGAAGCCGGACCCAATTTCCAGCGCTTTTGGGGCTTCGAGTAAATACAATCAATCGCCGCCGCCGGGTGCAACTCTCTCCATAACCTTTGGACGCGGGTTCGTGTGTTCTCACGTCCGGGCCAGCATCCGATTGACGAAATTTTCCAGTTTGTCTGACATGTTTGCGAACATAGGATAGGCCGCGTCGTAATCCGCCGGTTGGCTCACGCCTAGGGGATCTAAACACACGGACATCGCTCGAGGTATTCGCGTTCAATAGGCGGGTGCTGGCTCGTCCGAGGTATATTTACCGTCGGCGGCAGCGCCACTTTGGTGATGGGCTACCATCATGTCCTCGACCCGCGTTGGCGTGAGATCCAAATCGGCGAAGCCAAGTGAATTGGGTCTGACGACATTGTCACGCGTCAGTGTTGTCATGAGATTCTGTTTCCAAAAATCGTGCGGTATTACCGCCTTGTAAATCGCTGATTGAACCTGGGCCAACCACAGTGGCAGAGGCGGTGGCCGTTGACCGGTCTGGCGCGTGACAATTGAGAATATCTCGCTCAAAGGGATCGCCCTGGGACCGCCCAATTCGTATGTTCTGCCCTTGGTGTCGGGATTCTTCAGTATGCGAACGATCGCCTCGCTCACGTCGCCGACATACACGGCCTGGAATCGCGTTTTGCTGGCCGAGCTAATCGCATAATCCGGGTTGAAGCGTGACATCTCCGCGAGTTCCTTGAAGAACCCTTTTCCCGGATGAACGACCAGGCTTGGACGAACGATGGTGACTCCCGGAAAGGCTTCGCGCGCGGCGGCCTCGCCCGCTGCGTTGGCTCGACCGTGGACAAATGGCGACTTGGGATCCGCACTGATGCCGGAAATGTGGACAAAGCGATCTGCCCCTTCGACCGCCGCCGTGGCCATAATTTGGACACTCTTGCCGACCGCGTCGATAAACTCCTGATCCTCGACCTCTTCCCGACTCAATCCGACCAAATTGACGACCATGGAGGCGCCCCGCACCGCTAATGCAACACCATCTCCATCGCGGGCGTCATAGAAAATCTTCGAGAGCCGCCCGTCGCTGGCCAATGCCTTGGGAAATAGCTTTAGTTCGGGATTTCGCGAGGCTACCCGCACCCGTGCGCCGGCGTCCAAAAGATGCTGCGTCAAATCTCGCCCCAGAAATCCCGTGCCGCCGAATATCGTGACCATTTTGCCCTCAAGGCTCGCTCCCACCTCACCGGATGCGACTCCCCTTCCGGGACTACTTGTCCCTCGCACGCGTCCGTCCCGAGCCGGTTCCGGACTTGCGGTGGGATGGCCACAGTTGTCACCGGTCGGACAATAGCGCTCGGCCCAGCGGCGCAAGGTACGCGCGCCGTCGCCGGGTATTGGCTCTATGATGGTTCGGGCTGAATCCAGACGTGCCGTGCGCACTAACCCCCAACTGCGCAGTGTTTGGATCCGGCGCATCACTTGCCCTTCCGGCAAGCCCAGCGCGGTGCTCAAGCCTCCAAAGCTAAATCGCTCCGTCGACAGTCGGCAAACCATGTCCCGCAACACTTCGTCGCCGAGCAGTGCAGCCAGCCGATCGATTTCCGCAGCAACACCAAGTGTGCTGTTAAATTCGGCCCCGACTCCCGAATAGATTTCCTTACCTTTTACTGGAGCACCGGTGAAAATAAGGGTTAGGGCAACGGCGAATAATTTCATCATGGAATTACGGCAGTAACTGAAAGTGGAGACGATTTTAATTGAGGCGGGCGATCGTACACTGTCTTTGCCGCGTCGAGAACAGCGGTGAGCAGTGTGTTTCGGTGCGGCCGCTACGGCACGCCAGTTGACCCTTCGGTTCGTTCCCGAAAGGCGAGAGACAAGGCGGTCACGGCGACGGCGGCGGCCAGATAGCGAAAGACAACCCGGACGGTCGAGTACGCGGCGGCCTCGGGCGATGCCAAAATTCCGGCATCAAGTTCCGCGATGCTGAAACCCATCAAGAAGAACACGGCGACGACCAAAATCTTGAGGATCGTCAGAGGTATCAAGGCAATAGCAAGGGTCGAAAATAACCACCAAAACATGCCACGCGTTCGTGTCCACGAGCGAGTCAGTCGGCACTCCTCTTCCACCGCGGCGGATGGGAACACCAGAAGAAACCGCATCGCGATCGGCACCAGGCACCAGAACAGCACGGTGGTGAAGATCAATACCGCGATCAGGCCCAGTTCTCGGGACGGGGCGTAACGCAAGACCGCAATCAGGAACTGGAATGGAATAAGCAGTATGAGAAATGACGGAATCGGTATTAGCCAAAAAAACATCAGGTAGCGCGCTTCGAATTTTCCGAACCGGAACCCGAATCGTCGATTTTCACCGAGCAAAATGTGGCGGTGCCACGCGACACAAAAAACCGCCCAGAAAATTGACTGTAGGAAGGATCGTCCCAACAGCACCAACACGTTATTGGGCGGTAGCCCCGCCAATCCCGTGAACAGGAAAAATCCGGACAAAAACAGAATTTCGCACAGCATCGGTAGGCTTAGCCCGACTTCCGCAACTCGGGGGTCGCGAATATGCCAACCCATTGATT
>JAAXGF010000407.1 GCA_012267605.1 Alphaproteobacteria bacterium
CTGGGCCGGGTCGCCCTTGTCACCCTTATCGCCTTTATCTCCTTTGTCTCCCTTGGCGCCGTCCTGGCCGTCCTGGCCGTCCCGTCCGTCAGAACCTCGTGGCCCGGTGAATCCGCGCACGCCCCAGGCCCGCACCGCCGCTTCCTGCACCACCTACGAGTACGGCGCGCGCCACCGGAACCTGTACTGCTTCGTCTCCGGCTGGGAGAGCGGCAGCCGGACCATCGGCGGCGACCTGACGCCGCCGGCCAATCCGGTTGGCGCGACGGCCACTCCGCTGCCCGCCGGGTACCGGGTGACGTGGGAACTGCCGCCAGACGCCGATTACGCCGCCACGACCGTCAAGGAAAGCCGCTCTGGCGTGCCCGCCGCCGAAGTGGGCCGGCTCTATGGGACTTTCTTCGATCGCACCGATTTGACGGACGTTGTTCAGCGTACCGTTTCCATCCGGCACGTCGACCGGAGCGGGAACCAGTCGGCCGAGGTGTCGGTGATGGTGACGCCCGAGCCGCCGCCGGGGAACGGTCTGACCCCGAAATTCATCTTCACCAGTTCGGCCAACGGCGCGGTGATTACCGGCGAGGCCAATCTTTCCGAGCGCGCGGCGCTTGAGTTTTCCATGAGACCTTTGATTGTCGGAAAAGGTGAAGAAGTGATTAACCGTAAAAATCATGCGCCGGTTTGGTGTGAAGGCGTGTCGCTTGCCGTGCTGCTTTCACGGCAGAAATTTTGCAGAAAATGCCTACACCGTGATTCACCAAACGGTTAATATCCAGATTATGTTGCCGATTCGTTCGGAAGTTGCCGAATTCGCTGAAGAATTCATATATGACCTTGTTTTAAAAGCAGAAAATGGGTTCTCCCAAAAAGTACCAAGATAATGCGCGAAGTTAGACCTCTCGGTTATCCCCAAACTTTTCCACAGATGACTCGGCTATTAGAGATTCCGTCGCCGATTCGATGCGCTCCTGCAATTCCTTCAAGAAATTTTTGCGTGGCAAGCCCTTTGGTATTGGGGGCAGGATTTCGACGATGATGCGGCCTGGCCGTTTGGCAAAGCTTCGCCGTCCCCAGTACAAGCCAGAATTCAGCGCGACCGGAACGAGCGGTGCGTCCAAGTAGGTGTACAGCGCGGCGATTCCCGGTTGGTATGGTCTTCGAGTGCCTGGCTCGGTGCGCGTGCCTTCCGGAAATATTACGACGTCGCGTCCTTCTTCGACGGCCGCCTTCGCCGAGCGCATCAAATGCTTCATCGCGCTGGTTCCCGCGTCTCGGTCAACCACAATGTGCCCGGCCATTACCGCGCACCATCCGTACAACGGGATTCGGGTGAGCTCTTTTTTCATCACGAGCGCTGGGTCGGGCAAGATGCCGCTGTACATAATGGTTTCCCACGCCGACTGATGCTTGCTGGCGATGATCGCGCCGCCCTTCGGCAGGTGTTCGCGTCCGCGTATTTCTGTGACGATTCCGATCAAGGACTCGAGCATCTTAGCAGTCCCTCTCGTCCACAATCTTACTCCGGCGATTAGAACGTGCCTTGGTAGAAAAAAGGTCGTCACCAAGCCGATACTGGCAACAGCGGTCCAAGCAAAAAAGGCAATGTTGAAAAGGGCGGAGCGGAACAGCATCAATGGATGCGAACCGGGCGCAACTGACTAAATACGTACTTTGTAAACTCGCTGGCGATCAGACTCGCCGTTCCCGGCCAGCGCCACCATTCGTCCAGCCGTACAGATTCGGGGAATACCGGATGGCTAACCAGAGTTACTAATGGCATAGCGCGGTGGAACGCTGCCATGCTTCGCGGCATATGGTAGTTGGCCGTCACCAGTCGGAGGGATTGAAATCCCCGTGACTTCATCCATCGCGCGGTTTCCGCGGCGTTGCCCGCGGTGTCTGTGGCGTCGTGACCGAGTTCGATGCAACACCCTAGTTCGTCCGACGCGAGCCCCATGCTACGTAAGATTTCGCCGATATCGACACTTGGGGACACGCCGCTTACAAATACCATTCCCGACTGCCCGGCTTGCAACAGTTTCAGCCCGGTGGTCAAGCGATCCGTTCCACCCGTCAGTACCACGATAGCGTCCGTTACCGTCGTCGGATCCTCGACCCGGCGGGGAATTTCGCTACCGTACCAAACCACACCCCACACCCACAACGCCATAACGCCGACCAAACCGAATGCGATCCGCCGGGCCACAATTCAGGCTATCCGCGCCAAGGCACGCAGCACAGTAACCCTCGCCGCAACTATGGCGATCGCCACGATGGCGCATGCGACAACGAACATGGCAGCGAGAGCGGGAGCGTTGGGGTCAATGTGAGGTAGGGTCCAGGTGCTCGACCCGGTGTCGGAAACTAATTTGACTGCAGCTAGGCACACCAACCCCGACATCAATCCCAATACTCCGCCGGTCAATCCCTGCCTCGCCACTTGACCCTGGAATTGGCTGGCGATGAAACCGTCGCTGGCACCGATCCATTGAAGGGTCGCTATCGATTCCCAGTGAGCGTCCAGACTCCCGCGAATTGTCATTGCGACTACATAAACCACGGCCACGGCAGCTAGGAGAATTGCGCCAACCGCGATAAACATGTCGTATCCTGAGGTGACGTGTAGTCTAAGCCAACTTCCGTGGTCGTCGATCTGAACCCCGTCTCCCAACGCCCCGAGTTTGGCACGCAATACTTCGAGATCAAGGGGCTTATCCTTGGCTAAGGTGACGTCGATCAAGTTGGGTAAAGGCAGCGCATCGACATCGTGTCCAGGCGCCACCCAAGGCGTCACCAAGGTTATGATCTCGGCACGCGACAGCGGCTCTGCCCGTGCGATTCCGGAAAATCCGTCGAGTATCGCGATCGCGTCCTCGACTGTCGCCGCGGCAGAGTTCGCGTCTGGTGGAGACAAGAGAACGGTAATTCTGCCGTCAGCATCGCGCGACAAATGGTCGAACCGCGATTCGCCGCCAACGAATACCGCAGCGACCATCACGCCGACGAAAACCATGACACCGATGAAGCCGGCCAGCGACCGGTTCCCGGAGACGTTGCGAAGCGGCAATACGGGCGGCCGTGCGGTCATTCGCTATCGCCGATCCGACCGCCCCGAATGGCGAGCCGAGCATGGCCGTATTGTGCGGCCAAGGATTCTTTTCGGGTCGCGACGATGACGGTTGTTCCCAATTCGTTGAGTGCCTCGAAGAGACGCATTAAACGAAATTCCATGGAATGGTCCACCGACTCGGTGGGTTCGTCCGCGACCAAAAGGCTAGGACGCGACACGACGGAGCGAGCCACCGCGAGCCGCTGCCTCTCGCCACGTGAAAACGCTGCCGGGAAGCTTGATACGAGAGGGCCGAGCCCGACCCATTGCAATAGCTCGTTAACGTGCGTGCGAATTTCGCTATCGCGCCCGCCAGCAATTCGCAGCGGCAGAGCAACATTGTCGAACGCAGTCAAGTGGTCGAGCAGGCGAAAGTCTTGAAATACCACGCCAATGCGGCGGCGAAGCCGCATCAAGGTTTCGCGCGATGCCGTCGCCGTATCGCGGTCGAATATCACTACGCGCCCGCTAGTCGGCTTCTGGGCGGCGAATATTAGCCGTAGCACGGAAGTTTTGCCGGCGCCGCTCGGTCCTGTGAGGAAACAAAATGACCCTGGTTCCAGCCGGAAACTGACCTCGCGTAAGACCTCCCGACCGCCGCTGTAACGGGTGCCGACATTTTCAAAACGGACCAACCGCTTGATCCTTTCCGTCGCCGGGCGGGGGCGGACCACACCGGGTCGTGACAATGGCACAATTCCGGCGCCTGCGTCCAGCCTTGCCTTGGGATCGGCAAAGATCATATAAGGGACTGAATTTAAAGAGAACTCCGTTCAATGATTTTGAACTGTCCGGCATGCGGGACACGTTACCTGATTGATCCGGCGGTGCTAGGTGCCCGCGGTCGCCACGTCCGATGTGCGCGTTGCAGCGAATCTTGGCATCAGCGTCCGCCAGAGGACATGCCCAAGCCATTGCCCCCGCCACCTATAGCACCCGCCCCATTGCCCCGGCGCGCCAATTTACCGGCCATCCGAGTGCCTGCTCGCCGCTCGGCGGCGCCAGCTTGGATCGCGTTGGTTCTGATTTTCGCAACACTCGGTGGGGTCGGGTTTTTTGCCCGGGAGTCGATCGTCGAGAAATGGCCAAAAACCGCGTACCTATATGAAATTTTCGATCTCGATCCTAAGGTTCCGTGGGAGGGGCTGGAACTTCGCAACGTGCAGACATCAAACACAATGGATGGGGAGCTTGCGGTCATCGTCGTCACTGGGCAAATCGTCAATACGACCGACCATGATATGCAGGTTCCCGAACTAAGGGCCAAAATTCTCGACCGAGGTTTGCACGAGTTGGTGAGTTGGACCATCATGCCCGAACAACTTGATCTCGCGCCGGGGGAAACCACCGAATTCGAAGGTCAGTCAACTGAACGGCCGAAGGGCGCCGACAGCCTCGTTGTCGTCTTTGAAGGCGCAGGCTAATCGATTCCCCGCCCATAGTATCGCCGCTGATCGACGAGAGCGAAATTGCGGTACGTGTTTCCGCCCTCGCTGGCGAGATCGCGGCCGGCATGGGGCCCGAACCGCTTGTTGTCGCCATTTTGCGCGGCAGCTTCGTGTTCGCCGCAGATTTGATACGTGCGCTCAACCGCGCCGGCATGCGGCCACAGGTCGATTTCCTAACCTTGTCCAGCTACGGCGACGAGTCGGTCGGACGCAACGTTCGTGTGGTGCGAGATCTAGCCGATGATCCAATTGATCGCGAGGTACTTTTGGTCGACGACATACTCGAATCCGGCCGCACCATTGCCGCGGCCCGAGAGATGCTGGCCAAACGCGGGGCCCGCTCGGTCCGGCTCTGCGTGCTGTTGCAAAAACCGGATAAGCTCAAGGTCCCGGTCACGGCGGACTTTTGCGGCTTTCAGGTGTCGGACCGCTTCGTCGTCGGTTATGGACTTGACTATGCCCGCCATTTTCGCGATTTGCCCTACATTGGCACGATCGAGACGGACTGATGGCGCGTGTACTGGTTGCCGACGATGAAGCGAGCGTACGAACCGTTGTGTTGCGTGCGCTCCAACTCGATGGCCATGAGATCATTCCCGTGGCCGACGGCGCCGGCGCGCTTGAGGCCCTAGAAGGCGCGCAGTTTGACCTGTTGCTGACCGATATCGTGATGCCTGGGCTTGACGGCATCGCCCTGGCGCTGAAAGCAGCCAAACTCGATCCCGAAATGAAAATCATATTGATGACGGGCTACGCTGATGAACAGCGCCGCGCCCACAACCTTGAGGCCTTGGTAAATCAGGTATTGGCCAAGCCCTTCACCGTGGCTGAAATTCGGCGCGTTGTTTCGCAGACCCTGGGGAACGTGCCCAACGATAGCCTGTGACAGAATTGGGAATTTCGTAAACAACGCTTCAATGGCGGAAGCTGGGGGATATGCTGCCGCTAATCAGGGCTGATCGGATCGGCTGCCATCTGTGGACGGCTCCCTGTT
>JAAXGF010000126.1 GCA_012267605.1 Alphaproteobacteria bacterium
CCGTAATACCATGGATTAAGATTTTGAAACGAGGCCAACTCGTTCTTCGGGGGTTTTTCGTATCGCGTACCACGAAGCCAATTGTCGATATGCCGCGCCGCCTTTTTGCCATGGCCGATGGCCACGGTGACTGTCCGCTCGGCCGGAACCATATCGCCACCAGCGAACAGACCCTCCCGCCCGGTCATCATCTGGTCGTTGACCTGAACGACACTGTCTTTGGCGATATTCACACCGGGAACTTGGGCCAGAAACTCGGTGTCCACGTCTTGGCCAAGGGCCAGGATAAGCGTATCTGCGGTAAGCGTATCAAGTTCGCCTGTTGGCTGGGGTCGGCCGTTCTCGTCGATCCGCATTTTTTCCACGGTAAACGACGTGTCGTCGATATGTTTGATCGTTTTCAACCAGTGGATCATGACGCCTTCCGCTTCCGCCTCTTGGGCCTCGAATTCATGGGCCGGCATCTCATCACGCGACTTGCGGTAGACGATCATGGCCTCATCGGCACCCAGCCGCTTGGCTGTGCGAGCCACATCCATGGCTGTATTGCCACCGCCGTAGACAATAATCCGCCGACCAAGTTTGGGTGGCTCATCCCCCAGTTCCATTTCCCGTAGTACGGAGATCGCGTCAAGGATTTTACTGGCGGAATGGGCGGGGATCGCGGTTCACTTCGCGAGATGAGCGCCTATGGCTACAAATACGGCGTCGAATCCTTCCCCGGAAAAAACCGCCTCGATATCTTCCACCTTACGGTTCAGTTCCAACGCGACACCCAAGTTCAGAATACGACCGATTTCCGCATCAAGAATGTCGCGCGGCAAGCGATATTTTGGAATACCAAAGCGCATCATGCCGCCGGCCATGGGTCCGGCCTCGCGTATGGTCACCTCGTGGCCGAGCCGGGCCATATGGTAGGCTGCGGACAGTCCGCTCGGCCCTGCTCCGATGACCAGTACTTTTTTGCCGCTGGTCACCGCATCATTGGTTGGGGTAAGACCCTCTCGAATGGCAAAGTCGCCGAGGAAGCGCTCGACGGCATGTATGCTGACCGATTCATCCAGTTGACCTCGGTTGCACACATCCTCGCATGGATGGTAGCAAACTCGGCCCATGACTGCCGGCATAGGGTTGTCCTCCTCCTCCTCCTCCATCAGGATTTGCCAGGCCGCCGCGTAATCCCCTTCCTCGGCATGGTAGAGCCACTTCTGAATGTTCTCGCCCGATGGACAAGCGTCGTTGCACGGTGGCAATCGATCCACGTAATTGGGCCGTGATGACCGCCACGACCCGGTATGGTTGGCGAGGCTCGTGCCGGGATCGAGTGTAATGGCGAAGGGCAGGTCTGATTCGCTCATCGCTGTTCTTCCTAGACCGCCAGTCCGTATTTTTCGATGTTGGCGTGGGCCATGCGTTGGATGGCCGCGATGCGTTTTTTGTCCTCATCGCCTTTCTTGAATAAGTGCGCGAATCGCCGTTGGAGCCGCAGGTACTCTTCGACAGGAACCCGCCGGCGGATCTTGCTCGTGGCGACAATGAGACCGTGCTCAGCTTCGAACAGCGGAAATAGACCGCTTTCGACTGCAAGACGGGCGATGAGGATTGTATCCTTCGGTTCAGAGCCCCAGCCTAGCGGACAAGGAACCATGATATGGATGTAGCGCGCCCCGCTCATCTCCATGGCCCTGGTCACTTTATCTTCCAAATCATGCAAGTCTGCCACGCTCGCCGTCGCCACATACGGAATGTTATGGGCCATGGCGATCTCGGGCACCTTCTTGCCCGTGCCGAATATATTTCCCGGCGCATCCCCCACAGCCGGTGTCGTCGCGGTCCGCGCCGCCGGAGGAGTCGCCGAGGAGCGCTGAACGCCCGTGTTCATGTAGGCCTCGTTGTCGTAGCAAATGTAGAGCACATCGTCGTTGCGCTCGAACATGCCGGAAAGACAGCTGAAGCCAATATCGGCCGTGCCACCGCCACCACCCTGGGCCACCACCTTGGTGTCGTCTAAGCCACGGACTCTGAGGCCAGCTGCGACGCCGGCGGCCACAGCCGGTGCGTTTCCGAAAAGGGAATGAAGCCAAGGGATTTGCCACGAAGTTTCGGGATAGGGCGTGGTAAAAACTTCGAGGCATCCGGTCGCGTTCACCGCGACGATTTTTCCGACCGCCGCGCGCATGGCAGCGTCGAGGGCGTAGCGGGCACCCAGCGCTTCTCCACAGCCCTGGCAAGCCCGATGGCCCGAGGTAATAGCATTGGAGCGATTGGGCGAGGCCTGGACCGTCCGACCGCTCTCGTCCATAAGCCGATTGCCGACGGTGTGGGTGCCGGTTTGGTAAAACTTGACCTTCTGCACAGCGGTATCCGATGTCATCTTTTTGTCGCCAACATCAGTTTTTGTCGCCAACATCAGGAAACCCGCCGCACTAGTCCAGGGTTGAGGGCTTTGAGTAGGTTTTCAGCAATGGGCCCGGATTCGCGAACTTCGCTGGCATGGGCCATTTGCTTGTGAACCACCTCTAGATTCAGGTCGAGAAACGTGAGGTCTTCGAGGTTGTTGCGGGCGGCCCGACCGAACACGTATGCCAGAGATTTACGCGTAATCGCTCGACCGCCAAGACCAGCAATGACGGTGTAAACGGGCATGCTGTGACCGCGCAGTGCCATGCGAACGTCTGAGGCAAGAACGCCACCGAGCCCGGGCGCGAAGCTTTTCTCTACGCAAATCACCCGCTTTGCTCCCTCCAACAGATCGCACAGGGCAACGAGTGGAAAGGGCCGAAAGGAGCAGATGCTGACACTGCCGATCTTTTCACCCGCTTCACGCTCGCGATCGACGACGTCCTTGATCGTGCCATTTACCGGCCCAAGCGCGACCACAATGGTCTCCGCATCATTGGTTCGATAGGGTCGAAGCAAACCACACGATTCTCGTCCAAATAGTTCCGAGAATTCCGCAGCGATCGCTGGAATTCGATCCAACGCCTCCATCTGTTTCTGATACGCCAAGAAACGCACCTCGGTGAACGCATCTGGCCCCACCATTGTACCGATGGAATAAGGGTTGCCGGGATCCAGTTGCTGTACCGGTTCGAAATCGGCAACGAATTCATCGACCTGTTCTTGGGAAGGAACGTCGATGCGCTTGAACGCATGTGTCAGGATAAACCCGTCCATACACACCATGACCGGACAAGAAAGAGATTCCGCGAGCCGGAAAGCCTGGATATGCATGTCCGCCGCTTCCTGGTTGGTTTCGGCGTGCAGTTGAATCCAGCCGGCATCCTTCAAGGCCATGCTATCGCTATGGTCGTTCCAGATATTGATTGGCGCGCCTATGGCCCTGTTGCCGACTGTCATAACGATCGGCAGGCCCAACCCCGCCGCGTTGTAGATGGCTTCCGCCATGAACAGCAGGCCTTGGCTTGCCGTCGCGGTATAGGACCGTGCGCCCGCCGCTGAGGCGCCGATCGCCACAGACAACGCTGCGAATTCGGAGTCGACGTTGATGAATTCGCAATTCTCGAGCTTGCCGGCCTTTACCATCGCGCCAATGCTTTCGACGATGTGGGTCTGAGGCGTGATTGGATAGGCACAGACCACTTTCGGCCGACACAAGGCGACCGCTTCGGCAACCCCTTGCGAACCTTCAATTTGCTTGAGCATATTCGCCAACCTCAAGCCGTTAGAGCAATCTCGTAGGCTTCGCGGGCAGCGGAAATATTTGCTTCGCCGATGGGGCCTGGAAACTTTTCACGAATCGCTTTTGCGACGGAGTCGAAGGCCACTAACCTAGCCTGATGTATTCATCAGG
>JAAXGF010000245.1 GCA_012267605.1 Alphaproteobacteria bacterium
AGAGTATTTAGAGGTCTCCAACTGGTTGACCCTGGGGTTGGCCTGCAGTGTCACGTGATGCAAATAGTCATTAGTAACCACGCGCTCGCAAACTAGTTTCAATCAAGTGCTCAAGTACTTCACTTGTCGTCCATGTTTGGTCACCATACGAACTGTAATCGCTACGGATTTTCTGAACACTTGCGCTCATCTCAGGCGTTAATTTGACGGTAATTTGGTAAGGCTTTGGTTCATTCATGCCGGCTCCCCCATATATCCCTTTTTAAGCTCTTGGCATCCAAGAATATCCTTGCCGGAGCGGGATGGGTGCAAGTAGGTATTATCACCTACACAATTTTCTCAGTACTCAACCCATCTAGAAATGACAAAAACATCGCGATCAGCGGCTCGCACGACGTACCAGCGGTACCCTCAATACAATCATCATCCAGGAAATATTGCAGCTTGAGCCGCACGTCGTCGTGCAAGGCATCCGGCACGGTGATGCGTACCCTGGGCATTCTTGATAGGTTCGGCGGCTGACAGCGAAAGCATTTTGGGGGTTCTCAGTTCAGCTCGGATGGCTGAACTTGCCAGTGAACGCCAAGCGAAACGATCCTGAGACGTGATCGTGGCCGGATGCCGCGTCGCTTTCGGCCACCTAGGTGACAAGCTATTTCAACGGAAGGACCGAGATGACCGATACGTCGGAGTCTACCGAGCCTGCCACGGATGATCCTGGCTTTACCCGGCTCGAGTTACAAATCAACGATTATCCAGGGCCGCTGAAGACCGTTCTATTCGGGATTCAACACGTAATGGTAATGTTCACGGCGATGGTCGGTGGTCCGCTCATCGTCAGCCGACTGCTTGATTTGCCTGCCGACACTCGGGTCGAGCTGATCACCGGCACGATGATCGGCTGTGGTGTCGGCACCATGATTTCGGCACTCGGCGTCGGCTTCTTGGGCCCGCGGCTGCCCATTGTCATGGGCGTGTTTTACGTGTTCATCGGGCCGGTCGTTGCGATCGGCGAGACTGCAGGTCTCGCGGCGGCGATGACGGCGTTGATAATCGGCGGCCCCATCCAACTCGCTTGGAGCCCGCTTATCGGTCGGATGCGCCGATTCTTCCCGGCGATCGTCACGGGGACGACCATCCTTCTGATCGGCATCTGCCTCATGAAAGTGGGGGTGAATCTTGCGACTGGTCTAAACACGACTGGATTTGGCCAGCCCGTCACGCTGGGCCTGGCGGTGTTGATGATCGTCTTGATCATCGTTATCAGCAGCTATACTCGGGGTTTCGTGCGGGCTTTGTCGCTCATTGCGGCCATGGTCATTGGTTATCTGGTGTCGGCGGCGCTGGGTCTGCTCGATTTCGCGACGGTTAAGGACGCTCCGTGGGTCGCGACCCCAAAACCCTTTCCCTATGGTGGCCTTGTATGGCCTGGCATCAGCGGCTTAATCGCCATCTTAATTTGTTTCATCGCAACGACCGTGGAAGTCACCGGCGACACTTTGGCTGTTTGCCGGATCACAGGTGTTCGGGCCGAGAACTGGCGTATCCGCGGGACGGTTGCCAACGACGGAATCAGCTCGGCCATCTCCGCTGTATTCGGTGGGATGGGGCTGACCTCGTACTCGCAGAATATCGGCGTGATATCGCTGACCGGCGTGGGCAGCCGCTTTGTCGTCGCCGCCGGTGGCGGTTTTCTTTTGCTGATGGCGCTGATTCCCAAGGTGGGCGCAACCATCTCGCTCATACCGGCGCCGGTTCTCGGCGGCGTGCTGATCGTGATGTTCGGAATGGTGGCGTCGGTCGGAGTCAATATCATCGGTCGCAATTTGAAGACTCGCCGCGACGCTTTGGTCGTGGCTTGCGCTTTGGGACTGGGGCTAGGAATCCAAGTGGCACCGCCGAACGCCTTTGATGCGATACCGCCTGAGGTGCGCCTTCTCACCAGCGACGGCATCGTCATGGGCATATTGACCGCGTTGTTCCTCAACATCGTCTTGCCGCATGATTCGGAAAAAAGGCGGGGACGGCGCCGCTCCGCCGCACGCGGTCGCGCACGGCACAGTCGATGAACCGGGGAGCAATTCGGGCAGCCAAATGTTTTAGCGCGCAGCTATTTTTTTACGTCGCAAGCGTCATCCGAGGCGCACCAGTCATAGGCCCATTTGCGCATCTTATCTCGAGCATGATTATTCGCAGGAATGACGACCTGGTGGCCATGGATATTCTTGCTCAACTCCACAAGGCCCTGGGCCTTCAAAGCTGAAACGGCCATCATGATTTGCAGACGTGGAATTTTTGTTGCCGCAACGAGCGCCGTAATCGATAGATCGGTGAACGGTACCCGGCAAACGATTGCCCGTCGGGCCGGATCGGAATGGGCTCGCACGACGGCTTCGACGCTCTTGAGCCAGTCCGAAACATCGGATATTTCCGACTTCTTTTTGTCTCTACGTACGTTGTCAGCGAGGGCACTGCTTACAACGAGCAAGACCGCGATTGGGATTACGAATTTGATGCCGCCCATAACCACGATGATAGTGTATTGCTCGATGCGGTAATAGGCGTGAGGCAGGACAGGAATTGGTAGGGTTACAATTCGCTGCTAGTTTCGGGATCGGCGAATGGAAAGGTACGGCACTCGCGAATTAGCTGCGACGTGTGGCGGGCGGGTTTTTTGCTGGCCGAAGTAGACTGTGCGTCTCCAGGCACGGAGAAGCAAGATTTTCAATGAAGAGACTGCGAAAGATTGGGTTGCGGAGCTTCGTTGCGTTCGTCGTGGCAAGTATTTTGAATACGCAAGCTGTCTCCATCGTCATTGAGGAAGACGTTTCGGCGCAATTCACCCTAGAATCGATGGTTCGTCAGCGAGCATCGGACAATCCCGGCATAGGGGAAGGTGCCCGCGACAGAATTTACCTAATTGTCATCGGAAGAACCTCCCGATCTACTCACGTCGTTAAGTTTCCGTCCTTCGACGACACGTACGCTTTTTCTGACCGTACCGCGGCCAATAGCAATTGGATTTCCGCGGCTAATGGGGGTGTTCTCTCGTCACCGTTGCTCTGGCGGGGGGTGTTGTCGGATGGCGATTTCGCCTCGTTCGTTGTCCTTGTCGGTGAGCAATACATTGATGATACGTCTTCGTGGCCTGAGAAGGTCGGCGGGTTATTCGAGACTGTGGCAAAGGGATTCGGCGGTGATCGGTTGCAAGAAGGTGAATTCGCTGCGGTCGAATCCTCTCTTAGGGAGGTTGCAATGAATTTGTCCTCCGAGCTAGAAATTGACCGAGGCGACGAGGTCATCGGTATTTTTGGTGCGTCAATAATCAATAGTGAAAATCAATTCGTCATAAATTTTTCCACAATAAAAAATACAAATATTATTCAAAAAGAATCGATTGGTTACGGCAAAGCTTATATCGAAACGGGAAATGAGTTTGGTGTCAGGTACAGTATAGTTCCCGCTGTTAGCGTTAATTAGCGTTAAATAGTATTAGGATTCTCGACTTCGTCATTTCTTGAACAAGGGTTTCCGCGACCCACGTTGACGTCCGGCCAAACTGGGGCCTATGAATGTTTGCCAATAGGGGGGCGGCGCGCGACCCCGAACAAATGGTGAATTAACGAGGTTGCAATGGCTGAACTGGTTCGTCGGCGCGGTATGCTCGGGGCTTCCGTTGGAATTTTTCTGATCGTTCTTTGCTGTGCGGCAACGGTTATCGCCGAGGATGGGGCGCTGGAGTTCGCCGGCAAGATGTACGCGACAGACGGGAATACCCTCTATTTCCAAGGTAAGAGTGTACGGTTGTTCGGCATCGACGCACCGGAGCCTCGCCAATACTGCTACTTTGACGAGCGGAAATGGAATTGCGGGCGCAGGGCAATTCAGGAACTTCGGAACATGATCATGAATCTGGAGGTCCGCTGCAATGAGAAGCATAAGGACAGGCATGGCCGCATCGTCGCCGTGTGCCACGTTGCAGGCGAGGATTTGAACGCCTGGATGGTGGCCAACGGGTGGGCGCTAGCGAATCGCGAAGAATCTGACGAATATGTCGACGAGGAAGAAGCGGCTAGCAACGCATCCAAGGGAGTGTGGGTCGGACCCTTCGTAAAACCTTGGGATTGGCGAGCTGGCGAACGCTAGTTCGTTTGATTTCCTTTCGCGACCGGGAATTCATAAATTGTTCGAATTCCTGGTGTAGGAATTGATCTATCGACAAACTTTGCCGCCGGCATCTTCTCGGTAGGTCAAAATGCGACGTTGGGCTCTAAAGATTTGCGTTGTTCTTTGCGTAATTCTGATCGCAGCAATCTTTCGTGCCGGTTATTTTTCCTGGCTGGAAACTCCGGTGGACGAAGCGGGGCCCGGCGACACCATCATCGTGCGCGTGGCGCAAATCAATCTGAAACACTATTTGTGCTCGCCTGGGCGGGCAAAATTTATCTCGGCCTCTGTTCATCTTCAGGATCAATGGAAGCGAGTCTGGGCGGTGGTCGGCGAGGTCGATATCCAGGACAGCGACGGATCGAGGGTGACCAAACCTTACTTGTCCGCAATTCAAGCGCGGTGCAGCGACTATACGGATCGGAAGTGCTGGCGTTCGGTAAAACTTTCCATCGGCGAGAAGGTGTTGGTCGATGTGGATTTGGGCAACTCCTAGTACGCTGACCCGTTGTCGCCGGAGTCGAAATTTTTGATTCCCCGTACGAGGTTATTTCTTCTCCTCTCCCGGTCCCAGAGCAAATCATGCTTCTTCACGGATCGGAGAAAACCAATCCCTCAATTAGAGTCTTGGTGATTTGCTGAAGGTTCCAACGGCCCGTCCGAGCAGTGGAATTTTTCCAACTGGATCGTCGCGTGGGAGATACCGAACAGCTCTTCCAACGACGCATGTAGTTTGCGCAAAGCTTCGTCGTGGTCGGCACCCTCACGCAAGACGGCGTGGAGGGTGACGACGGGCTTGCCGCTGGTCAACGGCCATATGTGGATGTGATGTACGTCGGCGATTTGGGGTACTGCCGTGGCTAGGCGTTCGCGCAGTTCGGCTGGATCGACGTTCTCCGGCGTGCCTTCGAGCAGAATATGGCCTGATCTTCGTACCAATTTGTAGGCTGCGTGCACGATCAGCATCGCCACGGCGACCGATAGGATCGGATCAATCGGTAACCATCCGGTCCACATGATGATCAATGCGGCGGCGACCGCGGCTGCGGAGCCTAAAAGGTCGCCAAGGACATGCAAGGCGGCGCCGCGAACGTTCAGGTTGTCCTGATCGCCACGGTGCAGAATCGTGAAGACCAGGAGGTTTACCACAAGTCCGAGCGAGGCGACCTGAAGCATTGGCTTGGCCAGGATTTCAACAGGTTCGGCGAAGCGGTTTGCGGCCTCCAGCACGATCCAGCCAGCAATGGCGAGCAACGCCAAGCCGTTGACGAAAGCGGCCAAGACCTGGAAACGGTGATAGGCGTAGGAACGGCGGATGTCGGCGTTTTTCCGAGCCAGTCGAAAGGCGAACCAGGCCAAGGAAAGGGCGGCAAAGTCAGTCAACATGTGTGCGGCGTCGGACAACAGCGCCAGGGAGCCGGACACAATGCCGCCAATGACCTCCACACCCATAAAACTGGACACTTCTAAAAACCTCGCGATTTTGGGAGGAAAA
>JAAXGF010000296.1 GCA_012267605.1 Alphaproteobacteria bacterium
AGTCGGCTATCTTCCTCAATGTGTGGAAGTTCGTGGTTTAGGTCCGTCAACCTATGAAATAAATTGGTTGAGTTTTCGTGGGAACGAAACGCAGAATTCTTCCACACGGTGCCCTTCCCCTAACGGGGGTGTCGGAAAACTTTACGAATCGCCAGGGCAGCAAATTATTTAAATTACTCGAAAATTACTAACCTATTGAGTTAACGTATTTTTTTGAATCCGGCCCGGTTCTTGCGAGGAATTGGAAGAGAGTGCGGCTGCAGCCGGATCACGTCCTACTGGGTAGTGGCCAGGATAGAATTACCACTTGAAGAATCGAGATAATTAGAGGAGTGAATATCTTAAATCTAAAAAATTATTGTAAGTTCATTTGGGCCGTAGATGGTTTGACTTGGGGTTTGAGCATGCGTATCGTTGTAATGGAGAAAAAGGGCTGCGAGAAAAAGCAGCAAGGGAGTAGACGGAACCTGTTTGGCGGGAAATCGCCCGGAGTGGCGTTGTCGCAGGTTTCCAGGGGAAAGATGGAGTATGGGACAGAATTCGGAGCCCCGTAGCGAGATCCGCCGCCTGTCCTTACGGCGATCGTTTTTAGTGTGGGTCGCATGTGCGATGCTCGGATGGGTAGTAGGGCTTGTGTCGCTCTACTATGTCATTCGAACTAACGAAACGATCACCGCTCAAGACGACAGTTCGCGATCCGACACGGAGTCATTTGCAGAATCCGTATCACCCGATGCGGTTGATCGGCCACCCTCTGTAGCCGAAATCGAAGAGTTACGTGATATTGCACCTGCGGCGGATCCTGGAGAAAAAACCACATCTACGCAGGGAGCTTTGGAAGAATCGGGAGTGGGTGAAGAATCGGTCGCGCCGCGTTCGGGTTCCGAACTTGAAACCTTGGACGATATCGCCCCCGCTGCCGGCGCCGAGACCGCTCTACCGTCCGAGGAATCGGAGGGATCCCCGCCGATTTCAGACGATCAATAATTTGTTTTTGCGATGTAAGATTGGGTTGGTGCGGAAGAACGTGAACGCGCCGAGGCGCGTTGCTAAAAAAATTAGTTGAGTAGATTGGTCGGGGTAGCTGGGAGTGGCGATTTGGGGTGCGAATGGCGCATGCGGACGGCAATCGTTATGTACAAAGGTCAAGTTGATTGACCACCGACCGTATCCGCCGTATCTTGCGCGACTCCAAGTGGCGATAACATTATAATGTCGCTGGGTTGGTGAGGGTTCCTCGCAATTAATCCTGTCGAAATATGACCATCGACGTTTCGCGGTCCCTTCCTGAGTTTTCCCGTATCGTTTCGCTGGATCAAATCGATTCTTCGAATCCAGTCATAGAAATCGCCGCAAATTCAGACGAATGCATCGCGTTGGCACGCAGGTTCGATTTGTTGCAGCTGGACGCGTTTGAGGCTACGGTTACATTGGAAGTTTCTTCACCAACTACGATTGTTGTTTCCGCATCCTACTTGGCCCATGTGTCACAGGCATGCGTCGTGACATTGGAGCCGGTGTCGGCGTGCATTACCGAGCGTTTTGAACGACGATTCGTTCGCGCGCCGGTGAGTGGATTGGCGGAGGTTACCGTGGATCCGATGGCGGACGACCCGCCGGAGCCATGGGACGGAGGGGCAATCGATATCGGGGAGATGGTGGCGGAGCAAATGGGACTGGCGATCGACCCATATCCACGCGCGCCGGGGGCTGTTTTCAGGAACACGCCAGAGCAAGATTACGACGCGCGCGCACCCTTTTCCGCGTTGGTCGCGCTAAAGGAGTCGTAAACACCGCTCCCAAGCGATTGGGCCGCTGCTTGCTCAATCGGATCGAAATTGATAAAGGTCTCGCGTCGAAATAGCGCGCATCGCGGAGAAGCGACAAATGGCCGTACCAAAGAAGAAAACGTCGAAATCTCGCCGCAATATGCGGCGAGCACACCATAGACTAGAATCCAAGAGTTTGGTCGAATGCTCACAGTGCGGGGAGTTGAAATTGCCACACCACGTTTGCCGATCCTGTGGTTACTACCGTGGCCGAGAAATTGTTGAGCCAACCTCTTCGACTTGAAATTAATCGTCGGCTCGCGGGGAACGGGGCGTGACCGGGCAAATGACCATCGCGCTGGATGCTATGGGTGGCGATCAGGCTCCCGAAATGGTGTTTGAAGGGGCTGAGGTCGCGCTAGAGCGTCACCCTGATCTGTGCTTTCTGTTCGTTGGTGACGAGGCGCGACTCGCCGATTTGCTTCGTAGACACGAAAATTTGGCCGCTGAGTCGGAAATTCGGCCTAGCGAGTCGGTGGTCACTGGTACCGACAAGCCAGCAACGGCTTTGCGCCAGGGGCGGCGTTCCAGCATGCGCATCGCCATAGATGCGGTCCGTGACGGTGACGCGAACGGGGTTGTTTCGGCTGGCAATACCGGCGCGCTAATGGCCATGGCCAAAACAGTGCTCAGATCGTTGCCGGGCATACATCGGCCGGCGATTGGTTCGCTGTTTCCGACGATGAAGGGTGAAACGGTTATGCTTGATCTCGGCGCCAATATCGATTGCAGCGCCGAGAACCTGTTCGAATTCGCCGTTATGGGAGACGTATTTGCCCGCAATGTCCTCGGCATCGTGGAGCCATCCGTAGGCTTGTTGAATGTCGGTATCGAGTCATACAAGGGCAACGAAATTGTACGTGCCGCCGCCGATCTTTTGCGCACGCAGCAGCTTTCGATCAAGTTTCACGGGTTCGTGGAGGGTGACGATATTACCGCCGGCACGGTGGATGTGGTCGTTTGCGATGGATTCACCGGCAACGTTGCGTTGAAGACTGCGGAAGGAACGGCAAGGCTTTATAGTGAATTCTTAAAAGCGACCTTCAGCGAATCCGTACTTTCGCGCCTCGGCTATTTGCTGGCCAGACCTGCGCTTTCCGCCTTGCGGGAACGGGCTGACCCGCGCCGATATAACGGCGGCATTTTTCTTGGTCTGAATGGGATTGCCGTCAAGAGTCATGGTGCTTCGGATGCTCTTGCCTTCGCCAACGCGATTGGCTTCGCCTATGACATGGCCACTCACGGATTCAACGATGCCGTCATTGACGAACTCAATCGGTGGTACGCTGGCCAGAACGATGAAGCGAAGGCGGCGACGCGGTGACCCGTAAGCGTTCCGTGGTCAAGGGTTTGGGCGCGTATCTTCCCGAAAGGGTCGTAACCAACAGCGAACTCGCCCGCACCGTCGATACATCGGATGAATGGATCGTGGAACGAACGGGCATACATCAGCGCCATGTTGCTGCCGATGGGGAATTCACTTCCGACTTGGCGATCCGCGCGTCGGACAAGGCGTTGGCTGATGCCGGAGTGTCACCTTCCGAAGTCGACCTGATCGTGCTTGCAACCTCGACACCGGACGATACCTTTCCAGCCACAGCGACAAAGGTTCAGGCCGGACTCGGAATTACCAAGGGGGCTGCATTCGACATACAGGCGGTGTGCAGTGGGTTCGTCTATGCCGTCGCGGTGGCGGACAATTTTATCAAAGCCGGTCAGGCTGATACGGCGTTGGTTGTCGGTGCGGAGACTTTCTCCCGGATATTGGATTGGCAGGATCGGAGCACCTGCGTGCTATTCGGCGACGGAGCGGGTGCATTCGTGCTGCGCGCGGACGAGGCGCGGAACGGTGACGCGAGCCGGGGCATCATGTCTACCCATTTGCATTCCGATGGGCGTCACAGGGACTGTTTATTCGTTGATGGTGGTCCTTCCTCGACCCAAACCGTGGGACATTTGCGTATGTCGGGCAAGGAGGTGTTCCGCCATGCGGTTGTCAATCTCGCCGCCGCAGTGGGCGAAGCGCTGGATGCCAACGGGCTCAATGCCGACGACGTTGACTGGTTGGTCCCTCACCAGGCCAATCGTAGAATAATGGCGTCCACGGCTCGGAAACTTGGATTTTCTGAAGAAAAACTGGTAGTGACGATCGATCGTCACGCGAATACCTCGGCCGCGTCAATTCCGCTGGCCTTGGCGGACGCGGTTGATGACGGGCGTGTCCAGGAGGACAATCTGGTTCTGATCGAGGCGATGGGCGGTGGGTTCACCTGGGGCTCCGCAATGATCCGTTGGTAGGTAGTGGGCAAGCTGCCGCCGCCTCAGAGAATCTTTGCATCCCTTTGATATTGACGGATTTTCCTTACGGCGCTACGGTTTGGGTCAGGGTTTAGGAAAGGATCTCGATTGAATGGTTGAGAGCACGATTACCCGAGCCGATCTCACCGAGGCGGTTTATCAAGAAGTCGGCCTTTCGCGGAATGAATCGTCCCAACTCGTCGAATCAGTGCTGCTTGAAATATCTAAGAGTCTTTCTCGGGGTGAGCCTGTAAAGGTTTCATCTTTCGGTACTTTTTCGGTTCGGGATAAGGGGAAACGCATCGGGCGTAACCCGAAAACGGGCGAAGAGGTTCCGATCATGCCGCGCCGCGTGCTCGTGTTTCGGGCCTCTCATGTTTTGAAGGACCGGATAAACCGGACCATGCGCGAGTCGCGGGAAAACTAAGCATGAACGAGATCCCAGCTGACGCCGTTGCAATTCGGCGGGGTGGAAAATCAGCGGGGGCATTTCGCACGATTAGCGAGGTTGCGGACGAGTTGGCCGTTCCGCAGCACGTTTTGCGCTTTTGGGAAAGCAAGTTCGCGCGCCTTAAACCGTTAAAGCGAGGCGGCGGGCGGCGATATTACCGTCCAGAGGACGTTATCCTTCTGCGCCAGATAAAGTCGCTCTTGTACAACGATGGCTACACCATCAAGGGTGTGCAAAAACTTTTGCGCGAGAGTGGACAAAAAGCGGAAAAGCCGGCTTTGGCGGCGGTGCCGGGTGGCGGCGCTAAGGGTCAGCAGGACGAGGCGGAGACCGCCATGGACGTCGCACCTGATACCCAGTTGAGTGATGTGATCAAAGCAGCGGTGGTTGAACTGGAGGCGCTGCGGGACTTGCTAAAGCGCCGTCATTAGGGCCG
This sequence comes from Alphaproteobacteria bacterium, assembly GCA_012267605.1. Classification (GTDB taxonomy): domain Bacteria; phylum Pseudomonadota; class Alphaproteobacteria; order JAAXGF01; family JAAXGF01; genus JAAXGF01. Next base: position 5,015 of record JAAXGF010000296.1, read on the forward strand.
GTCCGAATTGGGGGGTGCCATGGGCGGCACTTGAGGCTGGTTCTTTGTGATTTTCGTGAGTGCTTGCTGAGCTTCGGAAATCCCCGTACTTTGCGCCGGTCGGAGCGTGGCGCAGCCTGGTAGCGCACCAGTCTGGGGGACTGGGGGTCGCCGGTTCGAACCCGGTCGCTCCGACCATTAAATCAATGGGTTATGCATTCGAATGAGACAACCGGCAATTTCTAGGTAGCATATAGGTAGCAACCGAATTAGTGGCGCGAGTCGGTTCTCGACTTGATTTCGAAAACGCAATTTGCCATCGGTGATTAAAGTGAATTTCGTGGGAGTCTGGCCCAATTGTCATCAGGCTCATAGTCTGAAGGTCAGAGGTTCAAATCCCCCTTGCAACTAGATTCTTGAGCAACTGCCGAGCCCCGAATTTGCAACTTTGCAATATTCCTTAGTGGATGCACTCTTAGCACCAACACCATACGTCGACGCCTTGGTCGGTAAGGTTCCCGAGCGTGTAGCGTGGGTCTTTGTAGCTGGGTGTGGCCAAATCAGCATTTACGGTGTTCAACCCAATAGAGCTTGATGAAGCCGTTCAAATCAGTGCCGATTCATTTTTATGGCCAGACCACTTGGGCAGATCATCGTACAAATCGATCATCCGCACGCCATAGAAGATGTGACATGTAGGCTTGAAGGCGTCGGGAACCGTCGGTGGACTTCCAAAATCGAATAGCGATGGAAACGCAAGCCACATGCGGCGTCCTTCATCCGCGATCAGCGTCCCGCACAAGGCACAACTCACCTTACAAGGGAGAATTCTCTCCCGCCTATTGAGTTCGCCGTTGTAGAAGACAAGGTGGTTCACCCCCTCCAAAAATCTAACATGGTGTTTGTGGAATATTGCCGCCCATTGCATGGGAGCGCCGTGCAGCTTTTGGCAGGCCTTGCAATGACAAATTTTTGCATCTACCGGATCGGCGCAAACTTCATATTTTATCGCATTGCAAAAACAGCTTGCTTGGTATTTTGGCGCGAACGAACCATCGGTATTTAGCCCAAAGATTTCGGCAAATTCCTTCATTGCTGCGTCTCCACCAGCTAAGCAACCAAAAAAAAATGAAACCCCGCGGGGAAACGTGTGGGGCCGAGTTCATCGATAGGCATATCGGGGAGCCTTGATGTTGTTAGGCACCCGCCATTCGGAGGCGAAGTCAGCTACCCGAAAGACAGCCAACTTCGTTGCGCTACAAAAAATATCTTTATCTCATGCTAGCCTAGCCGACAAGCCAAGAAAAAGCCCCGCCGGAGCGAGGTGGGGAGCGATGAGCTTTGACGCCATTTTGCCCCGGTTGGTTTGAAAGAAATATATGATAACGCCCTAACTAAATTCATATCACGGCGGCTAAATTTCGTAATCCCCAGCTTGCCACGACCGCTCTACGGCAAAGTACGGACCTTGATCGGGTGTTCGATTTTCGCCCCCTCTTCACCCGGAGCCGTAATTAGTAGTGTGAGGAATCGCTTCAGGCATCTCCTCGGTTCAACGTAGCACGCAGTTTTTGGGCCAAGGTGGCCCTCGAGTATGGCTTACGCAGAATTTCCTCGCTCTCAACGCTCTCTACATTCTGTTCGAATGCCGTGTCCGCGTATCCGGACGTGTATAGAACCTTGAGATCAGGAAATTGCTGACGCGCTTTACGGGAAAGTTCGAACCCGCTCAACCCACCGGGAAGGATCACGTCGGTGAACAAGATCGCAACATCCGGTGTATTAGCAAGCACTGCGAGCGCCGCTGCGCCATCTTCCGCCGCAACCGCCTGGTATCCAAGATGAGCGAGAAACTTGATCGCCAGTTTTCGCACCTCTTTCTCATCCTCGACCACAAGGATAACTTCACCCCTTCCCTCCGGAGTTGCTTCCTGCGAGACCAGCCTCTCAGCGCCTGGTTTTGGCTGATCCTCCAGCCTTGGGAGGTATAGTGTCACGGTGGTCCCGCGCCCGACTTCACTTTCTATATCAACATGCCCGTTCGATTGCTTGGCGAAGCCGTAAACCCTGCTGAGACCCAAGCCGCTCCCTTCGCCCACCTCCTTCGTGGTAAAAAAGGGATCGAAAGCGCGCTCGATCACTTCGGGCGACATGCCCGTCCCCCGGTCGTGGACCGCGAACATTAAATAATCTCCCGGCCGCACCTCCGCGTCCATCCCAACGTCTCCTGTTTAGGTGTACATTGGCAATATTGATCGTCAGCCTGCCACCTTTGGGCATGGCGTCTCGATCATTCAGCATCAGGTTGAGCAGTGCGTTCTGAAGTTCGTCCACGTCGACACGTATTTTCCACAGCCCTTCACCAATAGCCAGATCGAGTTCAAAGATTTCGCCCAACGTTCGCCGCAACAGGTTGCTTAATTCCGATGCAAGATTCGCGAGATCAACGACAATGGGACGGAGAGGTTTTCGGCTGGAAAACGACAGTAGGTGTTCGGTAAGATGGGCACCCCGATGAACCGCCTTCATCGCTCTTTGCACGTGCTCGGCCTGTGGACCGGTTTTGCCGACTTCTTTCCCCAAGAACTCGAGATTGCCAAGGATAACCGCAAGTAAATTGTTGAAATCGTGAGCGACACCACCGGTAAGCTGACCAATCGCCTGCATTTTTTGTGCATGGCGGAGTTGATCCTCGGCCTGTTTACGTTCGGTGATGTCTTGAGCGATACCAACCATCCTGATTGGCTTGCCGGCTTTGTCTAAGACGACCTCCGCTTCTTCGTGAATTACCCGCACCTCACCGTTGGGTTTAACGATGCGGAATTCAATGTCCCATGGTTTGTGAAGACGGAGCGAATTGTATTCGCCCACGATTATCCTGTCCCTGTCGTCCGGATGAACAGCTTTCAAATAGTCTTCGTGGTTCAGTGGCGAATTTTTGGGGTCGACTCCCAAATGGCGGTACAGCTCTTCGGATCGCTTTACGTCGCCAGTTTTGACGTTCCAATCCCAGCTGCCGAATTGGGCAATCCGCTCCGCATTAGCGAACATGGTTATCTGCTCGCGCAATGCTTTCTCGGCCCGAGATCGCTCGACGATCTCTTTCTTTAACGCCGCGTTGTCTATCGCCGCCTGTTTAAAAATCTCGAACATGGAGATCATCAGGCCCGTCAACACGCACACATAGCTCGTCTTCTTGAGGGTATGCGCGGCGTCAAACTCGAAGTCAAACAAAGCGCCTGAAAAAGACATGAAAACAGCCTGACCGACGAAGCCGACAATTAGGGACAAAACTAGCCAGTACTCGAACGCGCTTGTTCGCCATTCGCCCTTTTGCAAATAGCCCACAAGGGCAAGCAGGAAAAACAGCGCCGGTAGGAACTCCTCGGGGCGGTGGAAAACGAGTTCGGGATAATATGCTCGGGGAAGAGGGACGAATGCGAAAAAGAGGAAGTTGGTTAAAGTAAAGAATGCCGTGAAAAGATACACGGTCCGTTCGCTGATTCTTCCTTCATCCC
>JAAXGF010000244.1 GCA_012267605.1 Alphaproteobacteria bacterium
GAGGCACCTGGGCAGTTACGATTCTTTGGGAAATAACATTGTGTCAGGACAGCCGGCTGTTGGCGAGGCTGCCAATGCACTTCGTCACGGGAAAGTGTTGGCGCTCAAGGGATTGGGTGGATTTCAGCTATTTGTTGATGCGAGATTCTCCGAGCCCGTTGCGCGACTACGAGTGCGCAAGCATCGTCCGGACAAGCCTTTCGCCGTCATGCTTCCATCGCTGAGCGCTGTCGAGTCTCTTTGCCACATCATGGAACTTGAACGCGAAATTCTTACTTCACCGCAGGCGCCAATCGTCTTGTTGCCGAGGCGACGCTCGGCGCGAGACGGAGAACACTCGATCGCCGATCCGGTCGCACCCAACAATCCGTATCTCGATGTCATGCTTCCCTACACACCACTCCATCACATCTTGATGCGGGAGATTGACTTCCCCTCCGTGGCGACCAGCGGAAATATATCGGAAGAGCCTATGTTGACCGACGAGGCTGACGCACTAAAGCGCCTAAAGGGGATCGCGGATCTATTTCTTGTCCATGACCGGCCCATCGCTTGTGCAGTGGACGATTCGGTCGTCCGCGTCATGGCCAGGCGCGAAATCGTGCTGCGTCGCGCGCGTGGGTTCGCTCCCCTGCCAATTTCCCTAGGACACCAATCGCCGCCTATCCTAGCCCTTGGTGGCCATCTTAAATCTGTTGCCGCCGCGACCGTTGGCACTCAGGCAGTGGTGGGCGCCCATGTGGGGGACCTAGAATCCACAGCGGCAAGAAAGGCGTTTAATCGTTCGGTCGATGGCTTGCTCAATCTTTACGAGGCGCAGCCCGTCGCCGTTGCTCACGATTGCCATCCGGACTACCACACCACAAGAATCGCCCATGAATGGGAAACGAGAACGGTGCCGATACAGCACCACCTGGCCCATATCGGGTCTTGTATGGCAGAAAATGGTCTTGACGGTCCGGTTCTCGGAGTCGCATGGGACGGTTCAGGTTACGGAGAGGATGGAACAATTTGGGGGGGTGAGTTCATCCAAGTCGACGGAGATTCGGCTCGGCGCGTCGCTTATTTGCGGCCTTTCCCACTTCCAGGTGGAGATAAGGCAGTGACCGAACCACGACGAACTGCGATCGGGGTGCTTTTCGATTTGCTGGGCGCAACAGCGCTGTCAAATCTGAAATTGGAGCCTATTCGGAGTTTTTCGGAGTTCGACTGCGAGATTATAGTTCGGATGCTGACGCGAAGGATCAATTGTCCCCGAACATCAAGCGTCGGCCGGCTGTTCGACGCGGTTGCATCCGTAACTGGATTGGTCCAACGTGCTACCTTCGAGGGACAGGCTGGAATGGCCCTGGAATTCGCACTTGGAGACAATCCTCCGGGAGTTTGTCATGGAATTCCATTGGCGAGAGACGCGCACAACGAGTCGGGTAGGCTCATCCTGGACTGGCGACCGATGATCCGCAAGTTGTTGGCTGAAATTGAACGAGGTTCTCCAGTATCGTTGGCTGCGGCCGTATTTCACAATTCACTGGTCGAATCGATTGTGGATGTCGCGCAACGAATTGGTGAAAATTGCGTGGTTTTGACCGGCGGTTGTTTTCAAAATCGGTATTTGACCGAGCTCACGATTAATCGGCTTCGGCAAGAGGGTTTCGATCCGCACTGGCACCGGAATATCCCCCCCAATGATGGCGGCCTCGCGCTGGGTCAGGCATTTTGGACTGCACGGATGGCCGAAAGGAATCTGCTCTAATGTGCCTCGCCGTACCGGGCAAGCTCCTCGAAATTCTGGGAGACGATCCTTTAACGCGAAATGGCAAGATCGCTTTCGCCGGAATCGTCAAGGAAGCGAGCCTGTCCTTCTTGCCGGAAGCTGAAGTCGGTGATTACGTGCTCGTACACGCCGGATTTGCCATCACGGTGCTGGATGAAGCGGAGGCCAAACGCTCGCTCGAAGAACTTAATCGCGTGAACGCGGTCAAGAAATCACCGTGAAATACGTCGACGAATACCGGGATGCCGCCGTCGTGCGGAAGTACGTGGACCTGATTGCCGGGATCGTCACCCGGCCTTGGACCATAATGCAGGTCTGTGGTGGCCAAACGCACGCCATCGTCAAATTTGGCATCGATCAACTTCTCCCGCGCTCCGTGACTTTAGCCCATGGACCTGGTTGCCCAGTGTGTGTGACACCCATGTGTATTATCGACAAGGCGATCGAAATCTCCTCTCGACCTGAGGTCATCTCACGCCTTTCGGAGACATGGCGCGGGTTCCAGGTTGCGAAACAAACTTGCTTGCCGCGAAGGCAAATGGCGCCGACCTGCGACTCGTGTATTCTCCCCTCGACGCCCTGGACATTGCCCGTACCAATCCCGGTAAGGAGGTCGTCTTTTTCGCCGTCGGATTCGAGACGACCGCGCCGACAACCGCCATGACAGTCTACAGGGCACGCCAAGAGGGCATCAAAAATTTCTCTTTGCTTGTCTCTCACGTTCTTGTTCCACCCGCAATTGAAGCCATCCTTTCTTCGCCTGCGAACACGGTTCAGGGATTTCTCGCTGCCGGTCATGTTTGTACGGTAATGGGCTACGAGGCCTATATGCCGTTGGCCGAGAAATTCGACGTACCGATCGTGGTTACGGGGTTCGAGCCCGTTGATATCGTGCAGGGTGTCTATTTATGCCTTCGGCAGCTTGAGGAAGGACGAACCAATATACGCGTTCCGTTCGCCCTCGCGGAAACGAGACTGCACAAAGGATGATCCGTGAAGTGTTTCGAGTCGTGCCTCGTCATTGGCGGGGAATTGGTGAGATCCCGGAAAGCGGTCTTGGCCTTTCGCCGGCCTTTTCAGAGTTTGACGCCGAGTGTCGTTTCGGACTGGCTGTGTCCCAACCAGAGTGTTCGGGAGAATGCATCAGCGGAAAAGTCCTCCAAGGTGCCGCGTTGCCGACCGACTGTCCGGCTTTCGCCGGTCGCTGTACGCCAGATACGCCTCTGGGTGCGCCCATGGTCTCATCCGAAGGCGCCTGCGCTGCCTATTACCGTCACCGTAGGCGGAAAGTTTTTCGCGCACCTTCAGAAAAGACGGCCACAGCGTTGCTATGACCGAAGTGCGCGAATTCTCACTCAGCTGTCCCCTGCCATTGTCGCGGTATTCGGAGATTGTCCTCGCCCACGGCGGCGGTGGTTCCCTGACTCACCAACTCATCGAAAAAATGTTTGTGCCGGCGTTTTCCAACCCGTTTCTGGAGGCTCGCCACGATGGTGCCATTGTCGAGCTAGGTGGAGCCAAAATCGCCTTTACGACCGATTCGTATGTCGTCCGACCGGCGTTCTTTCCGGGCGGTGACATCGGCGCGCTCGCCGTCAACGGCACGGTCAACGACCTCGCCATGTGTGGTGCGCGGCCACTTTACTTGAGCGCCGGCTTGATAATCGAGGAGGGTTTTCCGATCACCGATCTGTGGCGTGTGGTCTCGTCGATGAAAACCGCCGCGGACCGAGCCGGCGTCACGTTGGTAACAGGTGATACAAAAGTGGTCGACAGGGGAAGTGGTGACGGAGTTTTCATCAATACAAGCGGTGTCGGGCTCGCCGAGGATCGCGTTTCCATTTCCCCAACGCGCGTACGCTCGGGTGACGCCATCCTTTTAAGTGGCGATATCGGCCAGCACGGCATCGCGGTCATGTCGGCGCGGGAAGGGTTAGAATTTGAGAGCGCGATCGCGAGTGACATGGCAGCGGTCAACCGTCCGGCGTTATCTTTGATCCAGGGCGGGATCGATGTCCATTGCCTCAGAGACCTTACCCGTGGTGGGCTGGCCACGGCGCTCTTCGAGATCGCCGAAGCGGGCGGAGTTTTGATGAACGTTGAGGAAAAGGCAATTCCGGTTTCGGAAGAGGTGCAAGGTGCATGCGAGATTCTCGGCCTGGATCCTCTTTATGTTGCGAACGAAGGTCGTTTCATCGTCTTCGTGCCGGCCCACGAGGCCACGCGAGCCCTTGATATCCTTACCAACGACCCGCTTTGCGCGCTTGCGCGCATTATCGGTACCGTGGGCGAGGGAGATTCTGGTTTGGTCACGCTCAAGACGGCGGTCGGCGCGGAGCGCGTTCTCGACATGTTGAGCGGTGAACAACTCCCGCGAATCTGCTAGCAGCGCCCCGACGGTTCCAAAGCTTGGGCAGGGGTTCAAACTGTTGGTGTCCACTCGCTGAAAGCGGATTTTGATTGAAGTAGTAAGCGTGCGTCGCAATGGGCTGGTGTTGAATGGGTAGTCTGGAGTTCATATTCAACGAGCTTTTCGGAGACGTTCGGTGCGTGTCGGAATTCCGAAAGAGATAAAGGATCACGAATACCGCGTGGGACTGACGCCTGCGAGCGTCGCTGATGTCATCGGTGAGGGGCATGAGGTGATTGTGCAAACGCGTGCCGGCGAGAACGCGGGATTCCCAGATGCCGAATATGTCGGTGTCGGCGCACATATAGCCGATAATGCCGAAGAAGTATTCGGCCGAGCAGACATGATTGTGAAGATCAAAGAGCCGCAGCCGCAAGAGTGCAAGATGTTGCACAGTGGCCAGATACTCTTCACCTTTCTTCATCTTGCGCCGGACCCGCGACAAGCGGAAGCGCTGCTTGCAAGCGACGCGATCGCGGTAGCGTACGAAACCGTTACCGACACGACGGGGAAGCTACCGATTCTAACGCCAATGAGTGAGATCGCCGGTCGGATGTCGATCCAGATCGCGGCCCATTTTCTTGAGAAGGCACATGGAGGCGAGGGCCTGCTGCTCGGCGGCGTGCCCGGTGTTAAGGCTGGCAAGGTCGTGATTTTGGGCGCTGGCGTAGCAGGCACAAACGCCCTACAGATAGCGGTGGGATTGGGCGCGAATGTCACGATGATCAACCGCTCCTTGCCGCCGTTGCGTTCGCTCGACGCGCTGTACCGGGGCCGCGTTCAAACGAGGCTTTCTGCCAAGTCTCAGATTCAGGAGGAGATCCTCGATGCGGATGTCGTAGTTGGCGCCGTGTTGGTTCCCGGAGGCGCGGCTCCAAGGTTGGTCTCGCGGGACTTGGTGAAGCGGATGAAGCCCCAGTCGGTGGTGGTCGATATTGCCGTCGATCAGGGCGGCTGTTTTGACACCAGCCGGCCCACGAGCCACTCGGAGCCGATTTACGTCGTTGATGAGGTCATCCACTATTGCGTAACGAACATGCCTGGTGCAGTTCCCAAGACATCGACACTGGCGCTCAACAACGCGACTCTCCCCTTCGTCCTCGAGCTCGCGAATAGAGGTCCCGAGCAAGCCTTCGAAGTTGATCCCCATCTGCGGAACGGACTTGACATTTACCGGGGCGTGGTCGCTCATCCGATCGTCGCAAGGGATCTTGGATTACCCTACGAGAAACCGAATTTTGGCTGACATCGCGATCCGATCAAGGGAATTGGGCGCGAAGAAAGAATCCAGTTCCCCGCTGCGCGGTTCCGCACTCCGCGGGGTTGCCCGCCGTGCTTTAAAGCTGTGGCATTCGCTCTAGTCGCTCTGCAACTCTTTGCCCACCTCTTGGAGGTCTTTTCCGGCCTCCTCGAGTCGTTCACCCGTTTCATCGAGCAATTCGCGGCTCTTTTCCTCCGCCTTTTCCAGGATCTCATCGGCATCCTCGCCAATTTCTTGCATCGGACCTTTTTCCGCTTCGGCTGTGGGTTCATCGCACGCCCCAAGCGCCAAAACCACTAACGGCATCAGGATCATGCGTAAAATGGGTTGAATTGCTCTATCGATAGCCATTGCGACCTTCCCATCAGGTAATCAGCTCGCGAGTTTGAAGTCTCACAATCGTTGCACACGGTAATATTATTGATTCAGATCGCCTTGCCCTAGATCAACTGCGCGCGAACTTGCCCACGAACATCGTCCCTTCGGTTATTGATGCGAATCAATGCGTGATACGTGGAACAGATGGAAGAATGGATTATGGGGAGACGATCCACATGATTGAAACTCGAATTCACGGCCGTGGCGGCCAAGGAGTGGTGACGGGTGCGGAACTGCTCTCGGTGGCGGCTTTCGATGAAGGAAAATACGCCCAGGCCTTTCCCAGCTTCGGTTCCGAGCGCATGGGCGCGCCCGTCGTCTCCTTTTGTCGCATCGATGACCAGGCAATAAGGCTGCGGGAGCCTGTCCTGGAACCCGACGCTCTGATCATCCAAGATCCGACGCTCTTGCATTCGGTCGATGTGTTCTCAGGCCTAAAACCGGACGGCTATATCTTGATCAATTCGACGCGAAGTTTTGAGGAACTCGGTATCGCCGAAATCGCGAAGCGTTTACCCGTCCAACACGTCTGCGATGTCGGGGCAACGAATCTCGCCATGAAACACGTCGGACGTCCGGTCCCGAACGCGAGCCTACTGGGTGGTTTTGCCGCGATAACTAGCCGCATCTATTCACGTGAG
>JAAXGF010000078.1 GCA_012267605.1 Alphaproteobacteria bacterium
CCAGAGTTGCGGAAGTCGGGCTACTGGCCACCATAGCGGCCAGCGGTCTCGTTCAGCCATGGCGATCGAACCCACGAGGCGGACGAGATGCGAAACAGTTTCTAGCCGCGTGGAACGCCGTTCCAGCGCGGGTAAAGCCTCCCTTTGCCATGCCCCTGTTGACGTCATTGGCCTAAACAATAACGTGTCCGGCTTTATCTCACACCTCTTAAGCGTGTACTAAGCCCGTGGCCCATGAAGTTTCCAATCTTCAATCCGGTAACAGACTCCAGGCGATCATTGAAGCTCTTGCCAAATCGGTACTCCCGCCGATCGCTAACACCCCAAAAATTAGTTACACTGACAGGAATTTCGCGGACAAGCCGCAGGCCATTGCCAAATTTTCATACACAAACGAAGAGCATTCGACACACAAATCCAATGTAGCTGCGGGATTCGCGCTAGTGTCGAGTGCCATGTTACGATCCGGCATGAAGACTCGGACATTTCAAGGGGTTGGAAACATTCTAACGGTAGGACGCTTGGTTATAGCTACCACCATTTTTCTCGCGGCCTCCACCACGCATAGCGAGGATGCTTTTGCTAGCGGGGAACTCACCACCACTTTTGAAGTCACGCGTGAATTCGACCGGTTGATTGCTCTGCTCGGCGATGACGTCCTGCGCGACATGGTTTGCCGTCTGTCTTCCGAGCGGTACACCCCTGCCCACCTGAGTTCGGCGCTCGCCTTGCCCGAAGGGCAGGTGCTGCGGCGTATTAATGTCCTACGCGGTTGGGGACTGGTGCGCATGGTCCGCCACGATTCGCTGACGTCCGTCGTCGAACCGCTTCCTGGTAGTGGCACGGCTACCCTGAGGCGTTGGGCCGACAAGTACTGTTTCGCAGGCGATTCTTGCGGCACACGAGTTTCGGCCTCGACTCAGAGTTCCAAGGTAAAACGCGGAAAATCAAAGAAAAAATCTAAAGGTCAAAAGACAGGTGTCAGCGCGCCCACGGACATAGCCTATTGGCTCCTAAAATCTGAGCCCGGAAAATATTCGTGGGATGACATGGTTCGGGACAAGCGTACGTACTGGGACGGCGTCCGAAATTACCAGGCCTCGAACAACCTAAAAGCGATGAAAGTTGGCGACCGCGCCTTCTTTTATCATTCCGTGAAGGCGCGGGAAATTGTCGGCATAGTGGAAATCGCCAAGACCTATTACCCCGATCCCACCGACTCGAGCGGACGCTTCGGTATGGTAGATGTTGTTGCGCTCGAACCAATGGCCAAACCGGTTCATCTTTCCGCAGTCAAGGCCGATCGGCGGCTTGCCGATTTAGCTCTGGTCCGTCAGTCCCGACTCTCGGTAATGCCCGTGAGTCCGCAACATTGGAAAATCCTCCGTGCCATGGGCGGCATGGATCCCTAACGCGCTGCGCTTGACCCGCAAGGGAAAACAATCTATCAAAATGTTGTCTCGTGGTGATTTGCGCCGGCTGGCTTGCGAACCACGCTAAATATTTCGCTAAAAGGTCGGAGGCAATAAAGCCCTGGCCGATGGCCGGGGCTTTGTTGTTATAGGGAATTGCCGTGGTCACGAAGAACAGCGACCAAGAACGGCGGGAGGAGAAGTGGCGCCCGCAAACCCGACTTGTGCGTGGCGGTACCCGGCGTAGCAGCTTCGGCGAGACCAGCGAGGCTCTGTTCCTGGCCTCGGGCTATGTTTACGACAGCCCGGAAACCGCCGAAGCCCGCTTCAAGGGTGAGGCCGAAGGCTATATTTATTCGCGTTACGGCAACCCCACCGTGGCTATGTTTGAGCGCAGGCTGGCGTTGCTCGAAGGCGCTGACGATTGCCGCGGAACCGCCAGCGGCATGGCGGCCGTTTTCGCCGCACTAATGGCGCTAGTCCGGGCCGGTGATTACGTAGTGTCAAGCCGAGCCCTATTTGGATCCTGCCAATTCATCGTTGCCGAAATATTGCCACGATTCGGCGTGGAGACGACTTTTGTTGATGGGCCAGATCTGGATCAATGGCGTGCAGCGCTCCGTCCCGGCACCAAGGCAGTATTTCTGGAGTCGCCATCAAATCCGACACTCGAAATCATCGACTTGAAGGCCGTTTGCGACCTTGCTCACACAGTCGGTGCTCGTGTTGTGGTGGATAATGTTTTCGCCACGCCGGTGCTCCAGCATCCTTTTGATTTCGGCGCCGATATCGTGGTGTATTCTGCGACCAAGCACATTGACGGCCAAGGCCGCTGCCTGGGCGGCGCCGTCCTTGGCTCGAAGGAATTTATCAACGAGGAATTAACGCCTTTCTACCGTCACACCGGCCCTTCCCTCAGTCCCTTCAACGCCTGGGTCCTGCTCAAGGGACTCGAAACCCTGGACCTTCGAGTTGCCGCCCATTGCAGCAACGCCCACATCATCGCGGACTTCCTTGAGGGCAGAAACGGTATTACTCGAGTCCTCTATCCAGGGTTGCCCAGTCATCCGCAGCACGCCCTAGCGAGTGCGCAAATGAAAGATGCCGGAACGCTCGTCACGTTTGAACTCGAAGGTGGAAAAGACCGGGCCTTTCAATTCCTGAAAAGCCTGAAGCTAATCGAAATATCCAATAATCTCGGCGATACCAAGAGCCTGGTGACGCACCCCGCGACCACCACCCACCAGCGCCTCACACCGGAAGAGCGTGCCGGTATGGGCATATCCGACGGTATGGTGAGAATCTCAGTCGGTTTGGAAGACGTCGAGGACATCAAGGAAGACCTGGCGCAAGCCTTGGCCTGTGGCTGAGTACCGGATACACGATCATTTCGCTGATCTCCACTCGCGCAGAATTGCCTTGACATCAAGTCATGGCAATGGTCCACTTGTTAAGCGCCGATTTGAACCTTAGATTGCGGGCGCTTTATAAATGCGGCTAAAGCAAAGGCAGAATCCGCCCAGCTTTGCTGCGGCGGATTAATTTTTGAGTTGTTGGTTGCATGTTTCCGCTCGGCACTTCGAATATTTGTCGAGCCACATATGCAATCTCATAATGCAAAGGGCTTTCGGGCGATTCAGTCGTCGCGATTGGTCCGAGTATGTTTTATAGAGCCGCGACGAGCACCCATTGAACCTTTTTGCTCTGGGCGATCGGCGTGGCGTGTGTCGAGGCCGATAGGAGCCAGGGAAGTATTCGCCAGCGAAAGTACTTGGAGGTCGCCGTCATGAATTACGTTAATCCGATCCCACCCGTGCTCGAACCGGAGCCGTTGACCCGGTCGACAGATTGGGAGGAATACCGTGACGCTTACGCGTCCTACGAAGCGGGCGAATGGGACGACGAACGCTGGACAGCGTTCCGCCTTCGGTTCGGCGTTTATGGACAGCTCCAGGACGGGGTACAGATGGTGCGTATAAAGATTCCCGGCGGTCTATTGTCCGTTGCCGTCGCGCGCACCATCGCCCAGGCAAATCGGGAATTCGGTTCCGGCACCGTGCATGTTACTACACGCCAAGACTTTCAGATGTATCACGTGCCGCTGGGGCGAACACCGGATCTCTTGGCATTCTTATACGGCAACGGTGTCACCACCCGAGAAGCCTGCGGCAATACCTTACGGAATATGACCTCGTGCGCCCTGGCGGGGGTTTGCCCGCGGGAGCACGTCGATGCAGGAAAAGTCGCCGATCAGCTTTCGCTGATGTGGTTGCGCCACCCCTATGTGCAGCACATGCCGCGCAAGTTTAAAGTTTCGGTGTCCGGTTGCGGCACCGATTGCGGTGCTTCCGCGATACACGATCTCGGCCTGGTGGCACGGGAAAAAGATGGCCAGCAGGGCTTTCGCGTGTTCGCAGGTGGCGGCACGGGCGGGATACCGCGCAGTGCTGTCGAAGTCGCGGACTTTGTTGTTGAAAACGAACTTCCCGCGATTCTCGAAGCACTTATACGCCTTCATCAGCGCTATTCAAATCGTGTAAATCGCAATGCCGCCCGCATCAAGTTTTTGGTCAAGAGATTTGGCGAGGAAAAGTTTTGTGCCTTGTTCACGGAAGAATTCGCGCGTGTCAAATCCATGCCACAGCGCCCGTGGTCGCCGCTCTCCTGGCGTCAATCAGAAGACGCGCCCGAGCCGGTATCTCCTGGTGGCGTCGTCGCTCAACATGATGGGCTTACAAGCATCGTCGTTAGCCCGCGACTCGGCCTGCTTTCGTCCGATCAGCTCGACGGCTTGGCCAACATCGCGGAACGTCATGCGAGCCAGGAAATGCGCACGACCCGCGACCAAAACATCGCTCTCCTGGGCATCGATCCCGACGCTGTAAGCGAAGCCGTGGCCGCCATCGAGGCACTTGGTATGCCGATCGAACATAAAGTGGGCGACGTGCCCGATGTTGCCGCCTGTCCCGGTACCACAACCTGTCGCATCGGAATCACCAACTCTCAGCTGTTCGGCCATGAGATCGTCGACCAAGTACGCGGATACGAACCTTTGCCTAATGTTCAAGTGCGTGTTTCGGGCTGTCAAAATGGGTGTGGGCTGCACCATGTGGCGGATTTTGGTTTTCGCGGCATGGGCAAGAAGATCAAAGGCCGGAACGCACCCCACTATCAAATATACATCGGTGGCAACCCACGGAAGAATGGGCATATCGGTATAGCCGGGCCATTTGTGCCGGCGCTCCACGCCAAGACCGCGCTCAAGCTTCTCATGGACGGGTATGGCGAAACCCGCGAGCCCGGTGAATCCGTCCGAGATTGGGGCCTCCGTTTGGGCAAACAAGGCATTGCCGTTTTTCTCTCCGAGCTGGAGGGCCTGATTGATCCAAACGACGAGGCAAATTTCCGCGATTGGGGCGAAAAGGGACCATTTTTCCCGCCGACAGTCACCAAAGCCGAGTGCGCTGCAGCCTACGCCGTGGACACTCTTTTGGCCGATTTGGCCGACGACGGTTTGATTGACCTGGATCGGGCGATATTCGCAGGGCTTCGCGATGAGGCCTTACGCGGTGGGGCGGAAGGATTTAGGCACTCCGCGCGCCGGCTATTGCTGCGTGCCGACGGTACTGATTGGGAAAAAGCGGATCATGCGGCCCTGGTTGCCGGCCTGAATCAGCACTACGCCGCCGATGCCCAGGTTCCCAAGCTACTCGATGATTTGCTCGCCGCCGAGACCACAGCCCGCAGAAATGGTGACTTGTTGGCGTACCGCGAAACGCTAGCGGCATGGATAGATGCCGCCGGCGATATTGCCGCACGGCCACTTGAGACCCCGGGTGTTGACGTTTCGCGCATGGGAGACTTCGACTCTTCGGTGATGGACCTGATCGGTGCCCAGGGGGGGTGATGTACCCGGTTGTGCTGGACCTCACCCGCCTACCCGTCGCACTCGTTGGTTCCGCAGGCGCGGTTCTTGGCCGCTTGGCCGGTTTGGACGCTGCTGGTGCATCAGCGGTTACGGTCTTTTGCCGCGAACCGGACTCAGCTCTTAGTGCCGCCGCGGGAGCTCGTTTAGCACCGCGTCACCCCGACGCGGGCGACTTGTCTAGAGTGCGGGTGCTGTTGGTGTGCGGGCTCCAAGACGGACCGGCATCAGAGTTGGCAGCGGCAGCACGGGCTATCGGTATTCTCGTCAATGTCGAGGACCGTCGGCAATGGTGCGATTTTCATCTACCGTCGATTATCCGCCGAGGCGACCTCGCCATCGCAGTATCGACAGACGGCCAAAGTCCCGGATTGGCGCGCCGCGTGCGCCGATTTATCGAATCTCAAATCGGCCCGGAGTGGGCCAGTAGGGTGGCGGAAATTGCCGAGAGGCGATCTGCCTGGCGGGCTTCTGGTCGCGATTCGGCCACCGTGGCGCGGCTGACGGATGAGTTCATCGATCGGCGGGGCTGGTTACCATGAACGCAATTTCCGCCTCTGAGGAGCGGGCACGCAAACTGCATGAACGCTACGCCCAACTCGACGCATATGAACTCCTGCGTGTTATGATCGAAAAGGAGTTTCCCGGCCAAATTGCTGTCAGTTCGTCGTTTGGCTCTGAATCCGTTGTCGTGCTCGACATGGTGTCTCGTATCGACCGGGAGACGCCGATTATCTTCCTCGACACCGGAAAGCTGTTTGATGAAACCTTGACCTATCGGGAGCGGGTGATTTCGCAACTTGGTCTTTCCGAAGTACGAACCGTGCGCCCTCAAGAAAGTGATTTGGAGCGATGGGACACCGATGGAAATCTGTGGCAGAGCGATGCCGACTCGTGCTGTCACATTCGCCGGGTATTGCCTCTCGACCAGGTACTCCATTCTTTCGACGCCTGGATTACGGGACGCAAAGGTTACCATGGGAAATCACGCGTGAGCCTTGAGACGATCGAAGCCGTCGACGGCAAGGTAAAAATCAATCCGCTAACCCGATGGTCACGCGAGCGGGTCGAAGCAACCATAGATG